>DAMDHZ010000074.1:0-15524 GCA_032101665.1 Brachybacterium sp.
CGGGCTCGCCGTGGTAGTGAGGACATGCCGTCCCCGGCAGCACGCCAAGGCCGTCACGCAACGGCGCGAGCGGCCCGTACGAATCGGTCGAGCACGCCGCGAACCAGCAGTTCATGCCGGCGCTGATCCCCGCCAGCACGACGCCCTCGGCGGCGGCCCGCGCCAGGATCGCGGGCAAACCATGGCGGCGCCACTGGGCGAGCAGCTCGACCGTCGAGCCCCCGCCCACGTAGATGAGATCCTGCTCGAGCAGGCAGCGCGCATCGCGCTCCGCGTCGGGCACACGGCCGTGGAGGCTCAGCACCCGCGTGCGCGCGCGGCCCCGGAAGGCCTCCTCGAAACGGCTGCAGTAGCCGGGGTCGTCCCCGCTGGCCGTGGGGAGGAAGCACACCCGGGGGCGGTGGGCGCCCGTGAGCTCGAGCAGCATGTCGTCGATGGCCGAGGAGCCGTCCTCGGACATCGAGAAGCCGCCCCCTCCCAGCGTCACGATGGTGCCCCTCGGCACCTCGTGCACGCTCGCCGACGACCCGACCGCGCCCGCGCCGCTCATACCGCCACGAGCCCCCAGCTGACGAGGAACGAGCGGACCGCATCGAAGATCATCTGCACGCTGATCGCGCTGAGGAGGACGCCCGAGATCCGGGTGACGAGGGTGACGCCGCTGTCGCGCAGGACGCGGGCGATGACGCCCGAGAACCGCATGAACACGTACATCATGAGCGCGATGCCGAGCAGTGCGAGAGCGATGCCGCTCGCGCGCGACAGCTCGCCGTCGGCGCGGTGCACGAACAGCATGACCGCCACGATCGCGCCGGGACCGCCCAGCAGGGGTG
The DNA here is from genome assembly GCA_032101665.1 of Brachybacterium sp. Taxonomy (GTDB): domain Bacteria; phylum Actinomycetota; class Actinomycetes; order Actinomycetales; family Dermabacteraceae; genus Brachybacterium. Next base: position 834 of record DAMDHZ010000074.1, read on the forward strand.
TGCCGAGAGGGACGAGGGCCACGTTGACGCCCTCGGACGCCCCCATCTCGCCCTCCTTGCCGGTCAGCAGCTGGAGCGCGATCAGCAGCAGGAGCACGCCGCCCGCGAACTGCAGTGCGGGCAGGGTGATGTGCATGTAGGTCAGGATGAACTGCCCGAACACGGCGAAGCCGACGATCACGAGCATCCCCACCCCGGTCGCGACGAGCGCCGCCCGCGAGCGCTGCCTGCCGGTCATGGTGTTCGTGAGCGCCATGAAGATCGGGATCGTGCCGGGCGGGTCGACGATGACGAACAGCGTCACGAACACCTCGAGCAGGAAACGCAGGTCGACCACGCTCACCGCACCGCCTCGCGCGACGTCGATGCGGGCATGGGGACGACCTTCTTCACGGCCAGAGGACCTCGGTTCCGCTCGAGGAGAGCGAGATCATCGCCTCCAGGACTGCCGGCGACGTGAGGTTCTCTCCGAGCCGGTTGGGTTTGCCGCGGCCATGGTAGTCGCTGCCCCCGGTCATCAGGAGCCCGTGGGCGCGTGCGAAGGCGGCCAGGCGGCGACGCTCGGCCGCGCCGTGCTCACGGTGATCGACCTCGATGCCGGCGAGACCTGCCGCGGTCATCGACTCGAGCAGCCCCATCGGCACGGCCGTGCCCCTGCTCCCCGACGCCGGGTGCGCCGCGACGGCCACGCCGCCGCAGTCGCGGATGGCGGCGACCGCGGCCTCGGGGGACGGCGCGTAGTGGCGCACGTAGTAGGGCGAGCTGGGCGCGAGCATGCTCGCGAACGCCTCGTGACGGTCGGCGACGACGCCCGCCGCGACCAGGGCGTCGGCGATGTGGGGACGCCCCACGGTCGTGGTCTCCCCTGCCACCTGCTCGGCGACGAGCTCCCACGTGAGCGGGAAGTCCGCCGACAGGCGATCGACCATCGTCCGGGCGCGCGTGCGCCGCGATTCCCGTGCCCGGAGGATCTCGTGGGCCAGCGCGGTGTCCGTCGACGGGTCGGGCAGGAGAGCGAGCACGTGCACGCTCGAGTGCCCGTACTCGGTCGAGACCTCGATGCCGGGGACGACGGCCACCCCGTGACGGCGCACGGCCTCGGGCGCCTCGGCCCAGCCGGCGATCGTGTCGTGGTCGGTCAGGCCGATCGCGGCGAGCCCCGCCCCTCGGGCCCGCTGGACCAGCTCGTCGACTCCGCACGTGCCGTCGGAGAAGGTCGTGTGGGTGTGCAGATCGATGCGATCGTCGGGCCCGGGGCGCATGGGCCCAGGGTACGTCGGGCTCGTCCGTCACGACCGACCCCGAGCGTCCCGCCCCCGCGGCGGATGTGAAACGATCCGTGGGTGAGTGAGAACGAGAAGACCCCGCCGACCAGCTCCGAGAACCCGCCCGCCGAGGCCGCGACGCCGAACGGAACGAGCCGCCCCGCGGAGGGCCCCACGCCGGAGGAGCTCGCCTCCCGCGGGGACTCGCGCTCGCAGCGCCCCACCAACGCCGCCTTCCGCGAGTTCATCGGCTCCGGCTGGGACGACACCGTCCCGTCGCCGCAGCGCCGGGAGGTCGCGGACTTCACGCCGGATCGCCGCGACGCCCTCGTGCGGTCGCTTCCCGCGACCCGTCTCGTGTTGCCCGCGGGCGTGCTCAAGGCCCGCAGCAACGACACCGACTATCCCTTCCGCCCGGACACGGCCTATGCCTACTACAGCGGGCTCGGCACCGACGAGGAGCCCGACAGCGTGCTCGTCGTCGAGCCCTCCGCCGACGATCCCGCACGCGCGGAGGCGACGTACTTCTTCCGCCCCCGCGCGGGTTTCGACTCCACCGAGTTCTACGCCGACGCCACCTACGGCGAGCTGTGGGTGGGCCGTCGTCCCACGCTCGAGGAGACCGCGACCCGGATCGGCATCCCCACCCGCCACATCGACGAGCTGCGCGATGCCCTCGCCAAGGACGTCGGTGATCAGCTCTCCCTCGTCGCCATGCCGGGCGTCGACACGTCCGTCGAGGCGCTCGTCGCCGAGATCCGCGGCGAGAACGGCCTGCCCGGCGGGGACGACGCGACGCGCGAGGCCGACCGCTTCGCCGAGGTCGCCTCCGAGCAGCGCCTCGTCAAGGACGGCTTCGAGGTCGCGCAGATGCGCGAGGCGGTCGCCGCGACGATCCGAGGCTTCGAGGACGTCGTGCGCCATCTCCCGGAGGCGGTCGCGCACGAGCGCGGCGAGCGCGTCATCGAGGGCACGTTCAACGCGGTCGCCCGTCGCGAGGGCAACGCCGTGGGCTACGAGACGATCGCCGCGAGCGGCCACCACGCCGGCACCCTGCACTGGATCCGCAATGACGGGCCGGTCCGCGAGCAGGACCTCGTGCTGGTCGACGCGGGCGTCGAGATCGACTCCCTCTACACGGCCGACATCACGCGCACGCTGCCGGTGTCGGGACGCTTCTCGACCGCGCAGCGCCGCGTGTACGACGCGGTGCTCGCCGCCTCCGACGCCGCGTTCGCCGCGGCACGGCCCGGCGCCCTGTTCCGCGACATCCACGCGGCCGCGATGGAGGTCATCGCCGCGACCCTCGAGGAGCTCGGGCTGCTGCCCGGGACGGCCGCCGAGTCCCTCGCCCCCGAGGGCCAGTTCCACCGCCGCTGGATGGTCCACGGCACGAGCCACCACCTGGGGATGGACGTGCACGACTGCGCCAAGGCCCGGCGCGAGATGTACCTCGACGCCGAGCTCGTGCCCGGCATGGTCTTCACGATCGAGCCGGGGCTCTACTTCCAGGCGACCGACACGCTCGTGCCCGAGGAGCTGCGCGGCATCGCCGTGCGCATCGAGGACGACGTGCTCGTCACCGCGGACGGCGTGGAGAACCTCTCGCGCGCCCTCCCGCGCACCGCCGAGGACGTCGAGGCCTGGATGGCGTCCCTGCGCTGACGCCCGCCGAGAACACGGCCCGTGCCCGGCGCCCCGTGGGGCGTCGGGCACATGTGTGCTCGCAGGAGATCACGCCGTCGGCACGCGCACTACCCTGGAAAGCGTGAGTGCAACGAACCGCTTCTATGCCGCGCGCCTGGTCGGGACCACCGTGTTCGACCCCGTCCGCGAGCCCGTGGGCCGCGTGCGCGACGTGGTCGTGCTCCCCCGCGCCCGAGGTGCCCGCGCCGTCGGCTTCGTCGTCGAGGTCCCCGGCAAGAAGCGCGTGTTCCTGCCGGTCACCCGGGTCACCTCGATCTCGCTCGGACAGGTCATCATGTCCGGCGTGCTCAACGTGCGCCGCTTCGAGAAGCGCAGCGCCGAGCAGCTCGTGATCGGCGACCTGCTGGACCGCGTCGTCACGCTCGTCGACGGCTCGGGCGAGGCGACCGTCGAGGACGTGGGTCTCGACCAGAACCGTCACGGGGACTGGGAGATCGCCAAGCTCCACGTGCGCCGGCGCAAACGGGGCGGCTCCCTGTCCAAGCTCGTGGCCGGGCGCGGTGAGTCCCTCACCGTCTCCCCCTCGGAGGTCACGGGCCTGTTCGGTACGCAGGCCGAGCAGTCGGCCGCGCTCCTGCTGGCCTCGTACGAGGACCTCAACGCCGCCGACCTCGGCGACATCTTCCAGGAGATCGACCCCAAGCGCCGCGTCGAGCTCGCCGGGGAGCTCTCGGACGACCGTCTCGCCGACGTGCTCGAGGAGCTGCCCGAGGACACGCGCGTCGAGGTGGTCACGAACCTCGAGGCCTCCCGCGCCGCCGACGTGCTCGAGGTCATGGACCCCGACGACGCCGCCGATCTCGTCCAGGAGTTGCCCGAGGGCGTCGCCCAGCGGCTGCTGGGGCTCATGGAGCCCGAGGAGGCCGAGGACGTCCGCCGCCTGATGGCGTACGACGAGTACACGGCGGGCGGCATGATGACGACCGAGCCGCTCGTGGTGGCCCCGGAGACGCCCGTGGCGCACTGTCTGGCGATGATCAGCCGCGAGGAGCTGTCGCCGGCGCACGCCTCGACCGTGCACGTGTGCAGGTCCCCGCTCGAGACGCCGACGGGCCGCATGCTCGGCACCGTCCACTTCCAGCACCTGCTGCGCGAGCGGCCCGACCGCCCCGTGGGCGAGATCGTCGACTCGGACCGCCACGTGGTCGCCCCGGGAGCGATGCTGTCCGAAGTGACGCGCGAGATGGCGACCTACAACCTGGTCTCGATCCCCGTGTGCGACGACGAGGGCCGATTGCTCGGGGCCGTGACCGTGGACGACGTGCTCGACCACATGCTCCCCGAGGACTGGCGCGAGCAGGACGAGCCGGCGGCCGTGACGGGGCAGATCGATCTGTCGGAGATCGCACGCCAGATGAAGACCAGCGAGCTGAAGGGGTGACAGATGGCAGAGAACACGAAGGCGAGCCGCCGACGCGATCCCAAGCCGAGCTCCACGCTCGACGATCCCGCACCCCGTCGTCGCAGGATGCTCCGGAACCCGATCAGCGGTGACGCCTTCGGGCGCGGCGCCGAGGCGTTCGCCCGCTTCATGGGCACCCCGATGTTCCTGGTCGGGATGACGATCTTCTGCGCCGTGTGGCTGATCTGGAACTCCGTCATGCCCGAGAGCGTCCAGTTCGACCCGCGCGCGCTCAACTTCACGCTGCTCACGCTGATCCTGTCCCTCCAGGCGTCCTACGCCGCGCCCCTGCTGCTGCTGTCCGACAACCGCCAGGCCGACCGCGATCGCGTGCAGGCCGAGCAGGACCGCCAGTCCAACGACCGCAACCACGCCACGACCGACTTCATCACCCGCGAGATCGCCTCGCTGCGCCTCGCGCTCAACGACATGGCCACGCGCGACTTCGTCCGCGGTGAGCTGCGCGACCTGCTCGAGGAGCTCGAGGAGTCGCGTGGCGAGACCGACGACGAGACCGCCGATGCGGCCGAGCGTCCCACGCCGATCCCCCTGCGTGAGGACCTGCGCCGGCTCCTGCACGAGGAGCTCGCCTCCGTGCTCGCCGAACGGGACGCCGCGCGCGTGGGCGTCGTCCCGGCGCCCGCCACCGAATCCCCATGGACCCGAGGAGCTGACGACTGATGGCCGATCTCGTCGAGCAGATCACCGAGGCGCTGGGTCGCGTGATCGACCCGGAGATCCACAAGCCCATCACCGAGCTGGGCATGGTCGACTCCGTGACCGTCGATGCCGACGGCGTCGCGCGCATCCGGGTGCTGCTGACCATCGAGGGCTGCCCCATGCGCGGCCGCATCGAGCAGGACACCGCGGAGGCCGCCGCGACGGTCCCGGGCCTGAGCGAGGTGCGGGTGGACACCGCCGCCATGAGCGAGGAGCAGCGCCGCGACCTCACCCGGCGTCTGCGCGAGGGCCGCCGCGCGATCCCCTTCAACGACCCCGGCTCGTTCACCCGCATCATCGCGGTCTCCTCCGGGAAGGGCGGCGTGGGCAAGTCCTCGGTCACGGCGAACCTCGCGGCCGCGATGGCCCTCGACGGCCTGCGGGTCGGCGTGCTCGACGCCGACATCCACGGTTTCTCGATGACGGGCATGTTCGGCATCACCGACAAGCCCACCAAGGTCGGCGACCTGCTCATGCCCCCCGAGGGCCACGGGGTCAAGGTCATGAGCATCGGGATGTTCGTGCCGCCCGGCCAGGCGGTCGTGTGGCGTGGACCCAAGATGCACCGCGCGATCGAGCAGTTCGCCTCCGACGTGTACTGGGGCGACCTCGACGTGCTGCTGCTGGATCTGCCGCCCGGGACCGGGGACGTCGCGATCTCCGTGGCCCAGCTGCTGCCGCGCGCCGAGATGCTCGTGGTCACGACCCCGCAGTCATCGGCCGCGACGGTGGCCGAGCGCGTCGGCTCCCTCGCCGAGGCGGTCGAGCAGGACGTCGTGGGCGTCGTCGAGAACATGAGCTGGATGGATCTGCCCGACGGTTCGCGCATGGAGGTCTTCGGCTCCGGCGGCGGCGAGCACGTGGCCGCCGCGATGTCGGGGCACGTGGGCCATCGGGTGCCGGTGCTCGGGCAGATTCCGCTCGATGTGCGGCTGCGGGAGGGTGCCGATGCCGGTGCCCCCGTGGTGGTGTCCGACCCGGGCTCGACGGCGGCCCAGGAGCTGCGCCGCATCGCGGGCCAGCTCGGGCACCGCCCGCGCGGCCTGGCCGGGCGGAAGCTCTCGCTCAGCGTGCGCTGATCAGGTCGCCTCGTCGTCGAAGGGAGCGCGTCCGGGCCTGACGTCCGCGGCGCTCGTCGAGCCCGACGCGCGCGCCCCGGAGCCCTTGGCGGCGCCGCCGACCGCGGCGACGCCCGCCGCGCTCGAACCCACGAGCGCGGACGTGTCCTTGACGAGATCGTCGATCGGAGAGGTGTCCCCCCACGCGTCACGGATGATGCGTCGCGGATCGTACTGGCGGGGGTCGTACTTCTTGAGATCGTCGACCGCGATCCCCATCTCGTTCTCGACGCTCTCGCGGGACTCGTCGACCCACTGGCGGGCACGGCGGACCATGCGCACGATGTTGCGCGTGTACTCGGGCAGTCGCTGCGGTCCGACGATGAGAACGAAGACCAGCGCCAGGATGATGAACTCCCAGCCACCGATCCCGAAAAACGAGCCCGAACCCACCGCGACACCTGACCTTGTCCTTGACGACGGCCGCCATTATGGCAGAGCAGGCCGGGAGCATGGTCGGAGGACCGAGGCGCACCGACCGCCGCTGCCGAGCGCTCGGACCGCCGCTGCCGGGCGGCCCGCCGAGGCCGATGGGGGTGTCCCGTCCCGCCTGACGTACCCTGGTCGCGGCACGGTCACGACCCGCGGTCGATCCGGCCAGGTCCTCGCGCATCCGCTGTGCTGCATCGCGGATCCGCCCTCGGCGCCGCGCGCGCCCCGTCCCGGGAGGTCTCGGAGCTCATGCCGTCTGGAAAGGTCGCCAGCTGGGCGTTCTGCGAGGAGTTCGTGCCGGAGTCGTCCCTGTTCCCGATGAGTCGGTGATCGACCGTGCTCGCGAGCGGGCGAGCGAGCTCGGGGCGCCGCCGGTCCTGCCGGGGGCCGGCCAGATGCTGCGCCTGCTCGCCGCGGCCGTTGATGCGCGGTCGGCCGTCGAGATCGGCACGGGCGCAGGCATCGGCTCGCTCTACCTGCTGTCGGGCATGAACGAGGCGGGTGTGCTGACGACGATCGACCCCGAGGTCGAGAACCAGCGCGCCGCCCGCGAGTCCTTCACGGAGGCCGGCATCCGCTCGGCACGGGCCCGTACGATCGCGGGCGCCCCGCGCGAGGTGGTGGGCCGCCTGACGGATCACGCCTATGACCTGGTCTGCTTCCCGGCCGAGACGCCTCACGCTCTCGACCTGCTCGAGCATGCGGAGCGGCTCCTGCGTCCCGGCGGCGTGCTCGTGATCACCAACGCCCTGTTCCACGACCGGGTGGCCGATCCGACCGCGCGGGACTCCGCGACCGCCCAGGTGCGGGCCGTGCTGCACGCCGTGCAGGACTCCACGGCGCTGCGTGCGGCACTGGTGCCGAGCGGTGACGGGGTGCTCGCGGCCGTCCGCCGCTGACCGCGACGACGACGGGGGCCGACCGAGCAGATGCCGGTCGGCCCCCGTCGTCGCGGTGAGGAGCCTCAGTCCTTGATCACGCCGCCGAGCGCCTCACGCAGCGCCGCGGCCTCATCGGCCGTGATCTCGACGACCAGACGGCCGCCGCCTTCGAGCGGCACACGCATGATGATGCTGCGGCTCTCCTCGACGACCTCGAGGGGCCCGTCTCCCGTACGTGGCTTCATTGCGGCCATCGGCCTGCCTCCTGAATCGGATGGTGCGTCGGCGGAGCCCGTGCCGGGTCCCGGCACGCACCCGCTCGACGAGTCGGTCGCCTCTAGTATCTCAGGTTCTGGGAGTGCTTCGTCACACGACGGGCTCGTCGCGGACGGTCGCGTCGCCGGCGGCGGCCCGATCGCCCCCGCCGACGCCCGACTCGTCCGGTTCGTCGGATGTGCCGCCGTCCATGTCGGGCGCGTGCCGGTCGCCGTCCTCCGATCGGTCGGCGTCGCCGTCCTCCGAGATCGCCTCGACGTCCGCCTCCTCGCACTTCCGGGCCTCGCGCCGACGCCGGCGCAGCACCCACCAGGGTCCGCGCGGCGGTTCCATCGACATCGGCACCCGGCCCACGGCTCCGAGCACCATCACGGCGCCCACCGCGACCGCGAGCAGCAGCAGGACGACGACGCCCGGACCCACCGAGGTCATGAGCGTGCGGCCCGGATCACGTCGATGACCTCGTCGGCCGTGTCGACCACCTGGATCAGGTCGAGGTCGCCCGGGGAGATCGTGCCGTAGTCGGCGACCGTGGTGCGGATCCAGTCGAGCAGACCCCGCCAGTACCCGGAGTCCACGAGGATCAGCGGGAACTTCGTGATCTTGTGGGTCTGGATCAGGCACAGCGCCTCGAACATCTCGTCGAAGGTGCCGAAGCCTCCAGGCATCACGACGAAGCCGCTCGAGTACTTCACGAACACGGTCTTGCGCGCGAAGAAGTACCGGAAGTCGACCCCGAGGTCCACCCATTCGTTCATGCCCTGCTCGAAGGGAAGCTCGATCCCCAGTCCGACCGACACGCCGCCGGCCTCCTTGGCCCCCTTGTTGCCGGCCTCCATGACCCCGGGCCCGCCGCCCGTGATGACGGCGAAGCCGAGCTCGGCGAGGCGACCGCCGATCTCCTCGGCGCGCGCATAGTTCGGGTCCTCGCGTGCCGTGCGGGCAGAGCCGAAGATCGAGATGGCGGGGCCGAGCTCGGCGAGCGCTCCGAACCCCTCGACGAACTCGGCCTGGATGCGCAGCACGCGCCATGGATCGGCGTGGAGCCAGTCGGCGGGGCCGTTGCTCTCGAGCAGGCGCTGGTCCGTCGTGCGCGTCGGGCGCTGGGCACCGCGCAGGCGCACGGGTCCCTGGCGATACTCGCGCTCCTCGTCCTCGACGGCGTGCAGCCCGCGGTCCTCGGCGGGGCGGATGCGGGGGGCGGGCACGGGGCGCTCGACGTCGTGGGTGCTCATGGCGCCGAGACTATCGCGCGGGTCGCGTCGTCCCTGGACAGGGGCACCTCACGGTCGTCTCAGGCGTGCGAGGCCGACGGCAGGTCGACCTCGAGCCAGCTCGCGAGCGCGGCCAGGGCGCTGCGGAGGTCGGCGACGGGCACGTGCTCGTCGTCGGTGTGGGCCAGGAGCGGGTCGCCCGGGCCGAAGTTGACGGCAGGCACCCCGAGGGCGCTGAAACGCGCCACATCGGTCCACCCCTGCTTGGCGTCGACGCGCACGTCGCCGCCGAGGGCGGCGAGGAAGGCGCGGGCCGGGGCGGTGTCCAGGCCCGGCAGGGCGCCCGCGGCGGCGTCGGAGACCTCGATCTCCAGGTCGAGACCGGCCAGCAGCTCCCGCACGTGCGCCTCGGCCTGCTCCGGGCTCGTGTCCGGGGCGAAGCGGTAGTTGAGGGTGAGGTGGGCGCGGTCGGGGATGACATTGCCGGCCACTCCCCCGTCGGCGAGCACAGCGTTGAGGCACTCACGGTATTCCAGGCCGTCGATCACGGCACGGCGCGCCTCGTAGTCGGCGAGACGCTGCAGCACGGGCGCGAGGCGGTGGATCGCGTTGTCGCCCACCCAGTCGCGCGCCGAATGCGCGGCCACCCCCCGTGCCGTCACCTCGAGCTTCATGGTGCCCTTGCATCCGCCTTCGACGCCTGCGGAGGTCGGCTCACCGAGGATCGCGAAGTCACCGGCGAGGTGCTCAGGGTGCTCGCGGGCGATGCGGGTGAGGGAGTTGGCGACCGCGGCCACCTCCTCGTGGTCGTAGAAGATCCAGGTCACATCGACGGGTGGCGCCGTGGCGAGGACCGCGAGCTGCAGCAGCACCGCGACCCCGCCCTTCATGTCGCACGTGCCGCGCCCGACGAGCTCCTCGACACCGTCGCGCACGCGGCGGCTCGAGGGCAGGTTGTCGGCGACGGGCACGGTGTCGAGATGGCCCGCAAGGATTGCACGCTGGACCCTTCCGAGCGTGGTGCGGGCGATCACCGTGTCACCGTCCCGCACCACCGTGAGGTGGGGCGCGTGCGCGCGCAGCGCGTCCTCGACGGCATCGGCGAGCGCCGTCTCGTTGCCGGACACGGACTCGATGTCGACGATCGCGGCGGTGAGGTCGACGATGTCGGCGAGGGGATCGAGGACGGGGCGGGCGGGGGGCGCGGGGCGGGGCGTGTCGGTCACCTCCCCATCGTGCCATCGTCACCAGCGGGCGCGCGTGGTCTCCGTGGGCCCGTCGAGCTCCGTGAAGCCGGCGTCGGTGATCGACACCGGACGGCCGCCCTGGGCCCAGGTGGTGACATCGGGACGGGTCACGCGCACCGCGAAGCCCTGGGCGCGCCAGGTATCGCGCACCCCGACGGGCATGAGGTCGAAGGCACGCTGGGCCGCGTGCGCCACCTGGGCGACGAGCTTGCCGCTCGTGATCTCGATCAGCGGGCTGACCTCGACCGTCACGGCAGCGTCTCGACAGCGGCTCTGCTCCGCGCGTGCGAAGGTCGTGCCGCCCACCTGCAGCTTGTCGAGGGCATGCGGGAGCGGCCGGACGGGGGCGGGCGGGAAGGCACGGGCGGCCGCCGCTCCGGCGATCAGGTGGTCGGCGTCGATCGTCGCGGTGAGGCCGGGCAGCTCCTGGGCATCGCTCCAGCGCTTGCCGTCGGCGCGCCGCACGAGCTTGCGGATCCTCCCGTGGCGGGTCCAGCGGGTCACGGCGTCGTGCCAGGGGCCGCCGGGGGCCGCGCGCTCGTCGTCCAGCAGGCCCACGACGGCACGAGCCGCAGCCGCGGCGACGTCCACGTCCGCGGCGAGCTCCCTCTTGTCGCGCAGCACGACGATCTGCATCGCCCACGGCACGTCGTCGCCGTCGACGTCCTCGGGCGCCGCGGTGCCGGGCACGGAGTCCGCTCCGCGGCGACGCGACGGGGCCGCGGGGGCAGCGACGGGCGTCGGAGCCGCGGGAGCATCCGCCTCGAGCGCGCCGGCGTACCGGGCCAGGGCGATCGCGGTCCGTTCGGCATGTCGCAGCAGCTGCGGCGAGGTGCCGGGCTCGGCGGTGATGGCACTGCCCGGTTGGGCGGCGGAGACCGGCACCCCGACCAGGAGGCGCCGAGGGTAGCGGGTGCGATCAGCGCCGATCAGGGTGCCGTCGCTCGTCACGTCGATGCTCCCGGTCACGAGCGGCTCGTCGCCGTGGACGGAGGGCAGGACCGCGGGCTCGGCCTCGCCGCGCTCACGCCATGCCCGGATGAGCGGGCTCGTGTAGCGCTCGACGTCGACGCCGGGCAGGTGCGCCTCGAGCACCGCATCGCAGAGGTGGGTGGGCCCCTCCCCCGCGTGCACCGTGAAGCGCCGCGCGGTCTCGTCGAAGCCGAGGGCGAAGCCGGGCCCGGTGAAGACGAGCAGCCCGGCCTCCTCGAGCGCGAGTGCCTGGCGGGCGCGCAGCAGGGGCGGCCCGGAGGCCCACGAGGCGAAGGCGTTCCTGAGGAAGCCGTCGATGTCGCGCGTGTAGCTGCCGGTCGTGAAGGCTCCGCGATCGGCGAGGGCGTTGATGCGGATCCGCAGGGCGGTGAGCACCTCGAACACCACCACCCAGGCGGGGTCCGGATCGCTCGCGGCGGCGACCGCCTCGCGCAGGATCGCGCGGGTGCGGCGGTGGGCGTCGTCGATCGCGACGGATTTGCGTCCCAGCGGGAACAGCAGCCGCATGATCGCGCCCTCGTCGGTCAGCCCCGTGAAGCCCGCGCGACCGAGAGCGCCCGACAGCTCCGCCACGAGCAGCGGCAGGGTGTCTCGCTCGTGCTCGAGACCGCCGGGACGGCGCGCGAGCTCGTCGACAACGGCGTGCGTGAGCACGCGCGGCTCGTAGACGGCGGGCATGGCGGGACGCAGATCGGGCTTGGGCCGGTACACCATGCCCGTGCGGGAGCCGACGACGAGCTGCGGCTCGCTGCCACCAGCCAGGTAGCGCAGGCCCGACGGCGCCGAGGGATCCTCCTCGAAGCGCCCGCCCGCGGCCTCGGTCAGCATGCCGATCGCGTCGTAGAAGTTCAGCCCCATACCCTGCACGGCGACCCTCTCGCGTCCGAGCAGGGCCGTGTAGTCGACCTCGAGCGGGTTGGCCGAGGGCAGGTGCACGAGTCCGTGGCGCACCGCGAGCTCGGCCGCGCGGCGCGAGCGCGGGGAGGGCCCGGTCGCGAGGTGGCCGAGCGCGAGCGCCACGGCGTCGACCTCGATGTCCTCCCCGGAGGCCAGGTGGACCGTCTGCGGCCCGTCGGGGCTGCCGGTGACGTCGACAGCGGCCACGGCGTGACGGATGATCCTGAGGCGGCCGTCGCTCGCGGCCGCGTCGCGCTCGGCCTGGTCGAGGACGGCCGTGAGGTAGCGGCCGTGGGCGGCACGGGGCGCGATGTCGGCCGGGGCGAAGCCCTCGGGGGTGAGGAACTCGGCGAGCGTCTGCCGATGCGGCACGGGCAGGCACGGCGTGCACGAGGCGTCGGGGTACATCGTGGTCTGGCAGGTGGCCGTGTTCATGAGCAGCACGGGGCTCTGGTCGGCGCGCCAGACCGCTCCCCCGCGGTCGACGTCGGGGTCGACGAGGTGCAGCTCGACGGCGCCCCGCCAGGCGTCGGTGCGCGCCGCCGCACTCAGGCGCTCGGTGATCGCGATGCCGCGAGGGCCTGCTCCCACCACTGCGACCCGGCGGAGCGGCGGAGCGGAGGCGGGCGCAGCGGCGGCAGGGCGGATGTCGTTCATCCCCCCAGTATCAGGGCGTCGGCGCGGTGGCGCGGCGTCCCGACCGTCCCGCCACGAGCACGATCACGCCGAGCAGGGCCCAGACCGCCCCCACCACGAGGGCCACGCCCGTCGAGTTGACCAGCACGGTCACGAGCACCGCGATCCCGAGGATCGGCACCACGAGGTGACGGAGGGGACGCACGGGCCCGTCGCGGCGGTGGAGCACGGCGTACGCGATGACGCTCACGTGCACGAGCACGAAGCCGACGAGGGCGCCGACGTCGACGATCGAGACGACGTGGTCGAGCCCGTCCGGACGCGAGGCGGCCCACAGCGACACGACGACGTTGCCGGCGGCGGCGACGAGGGTGCCCACCAGCGGCGCCCCGGTGCGCGGCGAGACGCGCGAGAAGAAGCGCGGCAGGGAGCCCGAGCGGCCCATGTCCATCAGGACGCGGGAGCCGGCGGCCTGTCCGACGAGCGCGGAGAACGCGGCGCCGACGGCCTTGGCCAGCGCCAGCAGCCAGTGCAGGACCGGCGAGATCGAGTGGTCGACCATCGTGTAGTACGCGGCGCCCTGCTCCTCGGGATGCGCCTGCAGCTCGGCGGTCGTCAGCGGGCTCAGCAGCGCGCCGATGTAGGTCTGCGCCATGAACAGGATGCCGGCGACGACGAGGCACACGAGGGTCGCGCGGCCGATCACGCTCGCGGGACCGCGGGTCTCCTCGGCGAAGGTCGCGAGCGCGTCGAACCCGAGGTAGGACAGCACGGCCACGGCGACCGCGCCGAGGATCAGGTGCGGGTGCAGCCCCGTGCTGCCGCCGGTGAACGGGTCCAGCCACCCGCGCACGGGCCCGTGCTGGACGAGGACGACGACACCGACGACGAGCACGACGAGCAGCACCGCGACCTCGACGAGCACGACCACCATCGAGACGCGCGAGGTCACGCGCACCCCGGAGAGGTTGAGGGCGGTCGTGAGCACGACGGCCACGGCGACGAACACCCAGACCGGGACGGAGGGGAACAGCGAGTTGAGCGCGATGCCCGTGAACAGGTATGCGACGGACGGGATCAGAATGTAGTCGAGCAGGACCATCCAGCCGGCCATGTGGCCGGTGCGGCGTCCGATCGCCTCGGACGCGTACGCGAACACCGAGCCCGCGCGTGGCACGACGCGGGACATGACGGCGTAGCTCGACGCGGTCAGGGCCATCGCGAGGGTCGCGACGAGATAGACGACGGGCACCACGCCACCGGACTTGGCGTCGAGCGTGCCCCACACGCCGACCGCGGCGGCAGGGCCGATGAACACGAGCCCGTAGGCGATCAGCTGGCCGAAGGAGATCTCCCGGCGCAGTTCGGTGGGCCCTTCCGGGTCATCGGCAGTGGGGCGAGGCGCGGCAGGGCTGCTCATGACGGACGATTATGCCCCGGTCAGCGCGTCGGACCGGCGCGTGTGAACGTCCTGTCATGAGGCGGCGAGGCCCCGGCTCGCGTCGTGCTCCTCCCATCGCGCGGAGACGGGGATCGACCGCAGATGTGGTCCGACCACGGCGACGAGCGCGGCCGCCGCGCAGATCACGTCACCTCCCTGCGCGCCCTCAGAGGCGCCTTTCGTAGAATCGTGCGCATGACGACGCCTGCCGCCTCCGCTTCCGCCGCCCCCGCCGAGCTCACCCACGCGTGGGGCATCGGCCTGGCCACCCTGACCGCCGATGGCACCGTGCTCGACACCTGGTATCCGGCGCCGCGGCTCGGCCGCGCGCCCGAGGAGCCGAGCGGCGAAGAGCTCTACGGCCGGCTCGAGCAGGCCGCCCACGAGGATCCCGTGCGCGGCACGCATCAGGAGGTGGTCGTGACCGCGACCGTGCTCGAGGCGGCACCCGCCGGCCCCGCG
>DAMDHZ010000075.1:0-14262 GCA_032101665.1 Brachybacterium sp.
AGCGGCAGGGACCCGAACTCTGCATCCGGCAACGATCCGCTCGGCTGGGCGTGCTCGTGGGCCATGTCGCCGCCACAGATCGCGTCGACCAGGGCGTCGGCTTCCAGGGCGCGGACGGCGTCGAGGGAGCCCTGGGCACGGCGGGCTTCGGCCTCGACACGCAGAGCCTTCATCACCGCCGAAGCGTCCAAGGGCCGGAGTGTCGCGGTGACAGCGACCATGTGATCATCCACCAGACGCGCCCGCACACACCGACCCCGCGCCGCCCGAGCCACCCTGCGCCGACAATCACCCGGATCCCGCGCGTCACGCAGGGCACGGATCTCCACGCCCAGGCGTCGCGTCCCTGCCCCGTCCAGACGGGCAGGATCCGCGGTCAACGTCTCATCGATCGCACGGACGGTGTCGGGGTCCACGTCATCCAGAGCCACCGCGATCGCCCGCGCTTGGCGCTCCGTCACCCGCCCCGATGCGAGCAGACTGATCGTGCCGGGGAGCTGGGTGACCAGGCGCCGGGACGCGGCCAGCGACATCGACGACGACGCCGGCGACACCCGCCGCGCCAACCCCAGCTCCTGCGCGGCGGCGCGTCCCTGCTCTGGGGTGGGGACACCCCGCTGGGCGTCGGCGTCCGTGATCCGCTCCGCGGCAGTGACCTGCCAGGCCGCATCCAACGCCGCCAGAGCAGACCGGAGCTGATCGATCACCCCGACCACACCCAGAGCCTCCGCCACAGAACCGGGCTCGGTATCGACCAGGGCATCCCGCATCACGACCGGGGCCTCGACCGCCGCCAGCACACCGGAGATGACCGACGCCACCACCTCACGCGCCACACCATCCCGGCTCAACGTCTCTGCCTGGGCGAGGACGTCCGAGAGAACGTCCCCCACCGCCTCGGAGGACGCGGCACCGATCGGCTCGGACGGCACGGCGGACGGATCCGAGCCCGGCACCCGAGCGTCATCATCCCGCTCCGGGCCCTCGGCCCTCGAACCATCCCGTCGAATCTTCATGCCCTCTATTCTTCCGAGGGGGTCTGACACACGAGATCCCCTTCGGACATCCGTTTCGAGAATGTGGACAACTCTGCATGGGGAGGAAACACAAAAGGGGCACTGGAAGGGCACATCGCGAACGGAACAGTGAAACGACAGTTCACTGAAGAACCATTGGCACGACAATTCGCGACGAGACAGCGGCACGTCAGCCCGCGAAATGAACAGCGCTACGACACCTTGGGATAGGGACAGCGGCACGACACCTCGCGAAGGGATCAGCAGACGACCGTTGTGAGACGGCACTATGGACCCGTTCGCGGAGGTAAGGATCCAGGAGAACGTGCGATCGAGAGACCGAACGTCCGGTCCGCGCGGCGTATGGCCGTGGCACCCTCATCGAGATCGCCATCCGCGACGCTATCCAGCTCCTCGGAGAATCTGAGATCGCGCTTCATGGTGGGATTCTCCGTGAATTCCACCCGAGAACACGATGTGGTGGACATCCCGGTGACATCCCCGCGTCGACCAGAGCACCGCCGACATCTCGCCAAAACACCGTCGGCATCTCGCCCCACCACCGGCCTCGCCCCCACGCCCGGCCTCGCCGTCCCCCGGCCTCACCGTCAGCCCGCTCCGCCCCCGAGCACCCCGCCCTCGGCCATCCTGCTCGCGACGGTCGAGACGACGCCGTCCCAGGCGAGCGTCTCGCGTAGCCGCCGCCCCCAGCTCGGGTGCTTCTCGGGCCGCGTGAGCCGGAAGTGCTCCGCGGTCTCGAGCAGCCGAGCGATGAGCAGGGCGAACAGGAGCTCCTCGGTCTCGCCCTCGCCGGGGTCGACCTCGGCCCCGTCGAGGAAAGCACGCCAGGAGCGGTCGAAGACATCGGGCGTGTGCGCTCGCACGAACCACGCCCACCAGGCCACATCGGCGAGGGGATCATAGATCCGGGCATCCTCGAGATCGAGCAGACCGGTCACGCGAGCCCCCTCGAACAGGACGTTCTGCGGGCCGTAGTCACCGTGCCCGAGGACCACCGGGCGACCTGTCAGCAGCTCGGGGAGGCGACGCAGGACCTCCTCGGCGTGGGACACCGTCCCGAGGTCGGTGTGCGGGCGCAGACGGTCGAGGCAGGCCCCGGCCGAGGCCGCGAGGTCGCCCGGGACGGCCCATGTCGACGGCAGGCCGAGCCCCGTGACGGGAACCTCGCGCATCCTCCGCAGCACCTCGCCCATGGCACGCGCCATGGCGGGGAACTCGGCCCCGGAGAGGTCGTGGCCCGCGACGACGTAGCCCACCTCCCCGGGCAGCGCCTCGAGCAGCCCCCAGCGCCCGGCCGGATCGCTCGCGACGACGCGCGAGACCGGCACCCCGCGCTCCCGCAGGAGCGGGGCCAGCACGTCGTGGGCGCGCAGGCGGACCCGAGCCGTCGCCGCGCTGCGGTACCGCTGCTCGATCAGAGAGGTGCCATCGGCCAGGCGCAGCAGACGGGTCGTGTTCTTCCCGCCCCAGGGGGCGGGCTCCGCCTCGACCATCGGCGCCAATCCGAGGCGCTCCAGCTCACACGCGAGCCCACCGCCGCGATCCGGACCGCCGTCCTCCTCTCCCGGGTTCATCCGTACCTCCTCACAGCTTCGTGATGGGCGCATAGCGCAGCAGGAGCCGCTTGCGACCGTGGGGCTCCTTGAACTGGACCTCCACCTGGGTCTTGTCCCCGGTGCCGCTCACCTCGGTCACCGTGCCCATCCCGAACGAGTCGTGGGTGACGCGATCCCCCGCGGCGAGCGAGGGCAGCTCGGCGCCGCTGCGGGCCTTGCGCCCCGAGGAGAACGACGGCCGTGAGATGTCCCGGCGGTTCGCGCCGCCCACGCCCACCCCGGTCACCGAGGGCCCGCGCGAGTATCCGCCGCGTCCGCCCCCGTAGCCGCCGCCGAACCCGCTCCCGCTCAGACTCGACCCGGCGCGCGCCACGTCGAGGACCTGCTCGGGCACCTCGTCGAGGAACCGGCTCGCCGGGAAGTACTGCGGGGCGCCCCACGCGGCCCGCATCTGCGAGCGCGTCAGGTAGAGCTTCTCCCGTGCGCGGGTGATGCCGACGTACGCGAGACGGCGCTCCTCCTCGAGCTGCTCACGATCGGACATCGAGCGCTGGTGGGGGAACGTGCCGTCCTCGAGCCCGGTCAGGAACACGACCGGGAACTCGAGGCCCTTGGCCGTGTGCAGCGTCATGAGGGTGACGAACTGGTCCTCGCCGCCCGGCAGCTGGTCGGCATCGGCCACGAGAGCGACCTTCTCGAGGAACTGGTCGATCAGGGTCGCGTCCGGGTCGTCCGCCGCCTCGAGCGCCGCCTGGGGGTCGATGTCCTCGCCGGGCGCCTGGTGGAAGTCCACGGCGGATTCCTCGGAGTCCGTGGCGCGCTCCTGCTTCGACGCGCCGCCGGCGGTCGTGCTCGGATCCGGCTCGTCCTCGAACTCGCTCGCGGCCGCCTCGCCCGCCTCCACCTGGGCCTCGAACTCCGCGGCCACCGAGATGAGCTCGGCGAGGTTCTCCAGCCGCGACTCGTCCTGCGGGTCGTCGCTGCCCCGCAGCTCGGCGTCGTAGCCGGATCGGGTGAGGATCGCCTCGAGCACCGCGGCGGGGCCGTCTCCCGCCTCGACCATCGCGCGCAGGTCGTCGAGCATCGCGACGAAGGTGCGGATCGCGCCGAGCGAGCGGGTGGCGATGCCCGGCGCGTCGTCGGCCCGCCGCAGCGCCTCGGCGAAGCCGATCCGGTCCTGCTCGGCCAGGAGCGCGACGGCGGCCTCGGCGCGGTCGCCGATGCCGCGCTTGGGGACGTTCAGGATCCGGCGCAGGTTGATCTCGTCGTCGGGGTTCGCGAGCACCCGTAGGTAGGCCATCACATCCTTGATCTCGCGGCGCTCGTAGAACCGGGTGCCGCCCACCACGCGGTACGGGAGCCCCACCCGGATCAGCTGGTCCTCGAGCGCCCGCGACTGGGCATTGGCGCGGTAGAAGATCGCGATGTCGCCCGCACGGCGCCCGTCGTCGACGAGGGCGTCGATCTGCCGGCCGATGTAGCGGGCCTCGGCCTGCTCGTCGTCGGCGACATAGAGCGTGATCTTCTCGCCGTCGCCCTCGGCGGTCCACAGGTTCTTCTTGCGCCGGCCCTCGTTCTCCTCGATCACGGCGTTGGCGGCCGCGAGGATGTTCTGGGTCGAGCGGTAGTTCTGCTCGAGCACGATCGTGCGGGCCGAGGGGAAGTCCTGCTCGAACTCGACGATGTTGCGGATCGTCGCGCCGCGGAAGGCGTAGATCGACTGGTCGGAGTCGCCGACCACGGTGAGATCCGCGCGCGGGTCGTCTCCCGTGAGCTCGCGCACGAGCGCGTACTGCGCCGGGTTGGTGTCCTGGTACTCGTCGACGAGCACGTGCCGGAAGCGACGCCGGTATCCCTCGCGGATCGCCGGGTTCTCGCGCAGCAGCACCACGGTCAGGCCGATGAGGTCGTCGAAGTCGACGGCGTTGGCCTGGCGCAGCCGTTCGGCGTACGCCGTGTAGATCTGGGCGATCGAGCGCTCCCACGGGTCCTTCGCGGCCTCGGCCTGATCCGCGACGTCGATCGGATCGGTCAGCTCGTTCTTGAGGGTCGAGATGCGCCGGGCGATGCCGCGCGGCGGGTTCTTCTTGGTGTCGAGCCCGAAGTCCTTGGCGATGTTCGTGATCAGGCGCAGCGAGTCCGCCGAGTCGTAGATCGAGAACGAGCTCGTGAGGCCTGCGGCGGCGTGTTCGCGACGCAGGATCCGCACGCACGCGGAGTGGAACGTCGAGACCCACATGGAACGGGCGACGGGGCCGACGAGGTCCTCGACCCGCTCCTTCATCTCCGACGCGGCCTTGTTCGTGAAGGTGATCGCGAGGATCTCGCCGGGCAGGGACTCGCCCGAGCGCAGCAGGTGGGCGATGCGGCGGGTGAGCACACGGGTCTTGCCGGAGCCGGCGCCCGCGACGATCAGCAGAGGGCCGCCGCGGTGCTCGACGGCCTCGCGCTGGGGCGGGTTCAGCCCGTCGGTCAGCTCGGCGAGGGCCGAGGCGTCGGCGCCTCCCCAGGCGGGGCGGGCCGGCCCCCGACCGGCGAAGGGATCCTCGTCCGGGTGGGGCGGACCGTCGGGCGGCAGCTCATCCTCCTCGGGCGGAGGCTCCTCGTCCCAGGGGGCGTCGTCGCGGGCTTCGGGGGTGCGCGGAGCGGGCCCGACCTGGACGCCGTCGAGGCGGCGGAAGGCGTCGGGCAGGGAGAGGTCGTCGAACAGTGAGCTCATGGCCCGTCCAGGATAGGCGGACGCCCCGACACCCGGGATCCGCGCGCGGGACGGGGCGGCGCGCAGCAGGGGGGCCAGCGGCATCAGCCGCCGAGGTGGAAGACGCCGATCACGATGTTGACGAGCACGCTCGCGGGGATCGCGTACCAGACGACGGCGTTCGTCTCCTTGCCGCGGTTCGCGGCGATCCACGAGCACGCCATCGCGACGATCGCGAACACGAGCTTGAGGGTGTAGAAGAGATGGCCTCCCGGGTACTGGGCCATGGCGATGATCATGGCGACGAGCCCGAAGACGACGGCGCCGCTCGCGGCGTGCGCCATGCCCGTGGCGGGCTCGCGGGTGCGGGCGGCGGCGGCCCAGATGCCGAGGGCGACGGCCCAGCACACGATGTGCAGGACCACGACGATGCCGAGCAGGATGTTCATGACTTCACCCTAGGGTCGCGCCGCGTGCCGGCCCGGCAGGCGGCGCAGTGGCGCCGCCCACCTTCCACCGCAGGTCAGCGCGCCGACGCCGTGCCAGACTGGGACTCATGAGCGGCCCGGAGCATCCCGATACGCGGCGGGTCCCGGCACGCACCGTCGTGCTGACCGCGGCCTCGGTGCTCCTCGCGCTCGCGCTGCTCGGCTGGGGCCTGCCCGCGGTCACGGGCACCTCCTGGGCACGGATCGCCGAGGTCGTCGCCGCCGCGCCCCCCGGTGCGCTCGCGCTGCTCCCCGCCCTCGCCCTCGTCGCCCTCGGCGCCGGTGCGCTCGGGCTGTCCGCGGCGGTCGCGGGTCTCCCGCGGCGTGACGCCGCAGGGCTGTCGGCCGTGAGCACGGCCGTCTCCGTGACCGTGCCGGGCGGCTCGACCATCGCCCTCGGGCTGCTGTACGCGGCGGGCCGCCGACGGGGCGTGCACGGCGCGGCACTCGTCGTCGGGGTCGCGCTCATCACGGCGGCGGATCTCGCCGCCGGTCTGCTCCTCGCGCCCGTCGGCGCCCTCGGGTACGCGCTGAGCGGCTCTCACGCCCTCGGCGGCGGGACCGTCACGGCCATCTGGGTGCTCGCGGCCGGTAGCGCCACGGTGCTCGTCGTCGGGGTCCTGCTCCTGAGGCGGCGCACGGTCACGGCGCTCGTCACGGGCGTCCTGGACGGGCTCGGCGCGCTCACGGGCCGCCGCCCCTCCGACGACGGCGACGAGGACGGAGCCTCCTCGTGGTCGCCCGCCACGATCCTGGCTCGGCGCGACGAGGCGGCCGCGCGGCTACGGAGGCACGCTCCCGGGATCCTGCTGCCGCCGCTCGCGGGGCGCGCATGCCAGTTCGCGGCGCTCGTCGTGGCGCTCCACGCCGTCGGACTCGAGGTGCCGCTGCCGCTCGCCTTCGCGGTGTTCGCGCTCGGCCGTCTGCTCGCGCTGATCCCGCTCACGCCGGGTGGCACGGGCATCGCCGAGACCGGCACGGCGGCGGCGCTCATCGCGCTCGGGTTCGACGCCGGAGCCGCGGCGTCGGCCGCGGTGCTCGTCTCGGTCACGACGCTGCTCACCCCCGTGGTGCTGGGACTGCTCGCGCTCGCGCTGAGGCCGCTCACGCGCGGTCGCTGAGCGCATCGGACCCCACGGCCACGAGACCGCGCGTCACTCCGGCGCGCACCCCGTGAGCCCCTCGAGCCACCCGTCAAGTGCGCGCAGGGCCTGCGCGCGGGCGTCGGGGTCCGAGAGGAACACGTCGTGGCGGGCTCCGTCGATCACGGCCACCTCGACACGCGGCCCGAGCCGACGGGCTGCCGCGTCCATCCCGGTCACGTCGAGCACCACGTCGCTGCGGCGCATGTCCTCGTCGAAGCGACGGCGGAAGCGGGACCGGCCCGAGTGCAGCACGAGCACGGGCTCGTAAACTCTCGCAGCGTGAAGGCGTTCCTGCCCCTCGAGCACCGCCGCCATCGTCGAGGCGGGGAAGGCATGGCCACCGGGCGGCTTCCAGAGGAGGTCGAAGACGAACTCGCCGCCGAAGTCCTCGTGCAGGGATCGGGCGTAGTGGTCGGGACCGGGCGGCAGGATCCGGCGGTGCGGATGGCGCCGCGCGAGACGGCGCACGAGGGGCAGGCTGAGGCGCCGACCCGCGCCGCGCAGGTGGAACTCGAGCCACGGCGAGTTCAGGGCGAGCCCTGCGAGCTCGCCCGGGTGGCGCATGGCCCACAGCACCGCGACCAGGCCGCCCGTCGAATGCGCGAGCACGACCGGCCGGCGTTCGCGGCCGATCGCGTCGAGAGCCGCCCCGATCTCCGCGTCGTAGTCCTCGAGCGAGCCCACATCGGTCGCGGTCTGCCACGGTCGCAGGCTGCGACCGTGCTTGCGCAGATCGAGCGCCCACACCTCGAGACCCCGCGCGGCGAGATGCTCGAGGAGCTCGCGCTGGAACACGTAGTCGGACCAGCCGTGCAGGACCAGCACGGGCAGGCGGTCCGACACCGACGGCCCGTCGGGCTCCCGACGGATGAGAGTGGCGAGGATCGCACCTTCGTCGTCCTCTCCGAGGGGGATCTCCCGCTGGACGTACCCGGCCCCGAGGACCGGGTCCGGCGTCCAGTCGGGCACGGGGCTGCTCAGCTGGCCGTGCGGGCCGCCTGGCTCCGCTCGAGGAGGCTCATGACCTCGTCGTGCCGATAGCGGCGGTGTCCGCCGAGAGTCCGGATCGAGGACAGCTTTCCCGCCTGGGCCCAGCGGGTGACCGTCTTCGGATCCACCCGGAAGAGCTTCGCGACCTCGGCCGGGGTCAGCAGGGCCTCCGGGGCGTCCTCGGGCGCGTCGCGTCGCTGCGGGTCGATGGGCACTTCTGCCTCCTGTGGAGAGGGTCGTCGCGGGGCCGGTCGGACCTCGCGGAGAGGGAGCTGGGGCTCCGTTGCCGAAGCCGAGGCCTCCGCGCATCGGCACCGACCCGTCCGTCCCGGGTCCCCGTCCGCCGTCGAGGAGGCTCCCCTCCGGCGGCGCGCCGGCTGGGAGCGCGCCTCCGCGGAGACCCGCGTGAGGCGCAGGTCTCTCATGTTACTTCGTGGTAGACGATTGTCCATCCCACCCGATGCATACTCTCGCATCCGGGAGCGTCCGGCGGCCCCGCCCGTTTCCGGTGCACGCGCGTCACGATGTACCCTTGGGCTTCGAACAATGCCATTGAACGCGCTCTTGCGCGTCCGGACAGACGACGCACAGGGGGTCAGATCCATGGGTCGTGGCCGACAGAAAGCCAAGCAGACCAAGGTGGCGCGGGACCTGAAGTACTACAGTCCGCCCACCGATCTCTCGGCTCTCCAGCGCGAGCTGCAGTCCTCCTCCGCCAACGACGAGTACGACGCCGAGGACTTCGACGACGAGGTCGAGGAATCCGGCGAGGACACGGACGACTGGGCTCCGTCTCCGGCATCACGTCGCCGCTGAGGCGCGCGGGCACCGGCGGACGCGCCGAGGTCGCCACAGACGTCAGCAGGGGCGGTCCCGATCGGGGCCGCCCCTGCTGACGTCTGTGCTCAGAGGCGCGGGTGGGCACCCGTCATGAGCACCGCTCCCCCGTCGACGCCCTTGGCGCCGCGCGTGAGCACGTCCTGGCCGGCGGTCGCGCCGGGAAGTTCGCCGGCCGCGAGCACCTCACCGATCACGCGAGCACCGAGACCGCGTCGGGCGAGGTGCGCGATCGTCGCGTCGGCCTCGTCCTCGGCGACCACGGCGGCCATGCCGATGCCCATGTTGAGGGTCGTCTCGAGATCGGCGAGCGGCACCGAGCCCCACGCCCCCAGGCGCGAGAAGATCACCCTGGGCGTCCAGGTGCCGCGGTCGATGCGGGCGCCGAGCCCCTCGGGAATCACCCGGGCGAGGTTCGCGGCGAGTCCGCCGCCGGTCACGTGGCTGAGCGCGTGCAGACCCGCTCCCGCGGGGGAGGACAGTAGATCCAGCAGATCCGCGGAGTAGATACGGGTGGGTTCGAGAGCCTCCTCGCCGAGGGTGCGTCCCAGCTCGTCGTCGTGGCGCTCCCAGCCGAAGCCGCGCGCGGCGAGCACTGCCCGCACGAGCGAGTAGCCGTTGGAGTGCAGACCCGAGGAGTCCATGCCGATCACGACATCGCCCGCGCGCACGCGCTCGGGGCCGAGCACGGCGTCGGCCTCGACGACGCCCACGGCGGCTCCTGCGACGTCGTAGTCGTCGGGGGCCATGAGCCCGGGGTGCTCGGCGGTCTCGCCGCCCACGAGGGCGCAGCCGGCGATCCGACAGCCGTCGGCGATGCCGCGCACGATGTCGGCGATCCGCTCGGGCACGACCCGCCCGCACGCGATGTAGTCGGTCATCGCGAGGGGCCGGGCCCCCACCACGATGATGTCGTCGACGACCATCGCGACGAGGTCCTGGCCGATCGTGTCGTGGATGCCGAGGGCCCGGGCGACCGCGATCTTCGTCCCGACGCCGTCGGTCGACGAGGCGAGCAGCGGGCGGCGGTAGTCCTTGAGCGCCGAGACGTCGAACAGACCGGCGAAGGCGCCGACCCCGCCGAGGACCTCGGGGCCGTGCGTCGCCGCGACGGCCTCCTTCATGAGCTCGACGGCGCGGTCACCGGCGCGGGTGTCGACTCCGGCGCCGGCATAGGTGATCGCGTCGCTCGGGGCGGGGGTCGTCATCGCGCGGGCTCCTCGGTGCGGTCGGCGGCGTGCGGGGTTCTCGGGGTCTCGGGCGGCGCGTCGACCGGGTGCAGCTCGGCCTCGCGCGCGGCCGCCTCGGCGCCGTCCCGCTTGAGCTCGAGCACGCTCTTGCCCAGGAGCGAGGGATCGGGCAGCCGCACCGGATAGGTGCCCGTGAAGCACGCGGTGCACAGGTTCTCGGGCTCCTGGCGGGTCGCGGCGATCATCCCGTCCTCGGAGATGAAGCCGAGGGAGTCGGCCCCGATCGAGCGTGCGATCTCCTCGGCGTCGAGACCGTTGGCGATCAGCTCGGCGCGGCTCGCGAAGTCGATCCCGTAGTAGCAGGGCCAGCGCACGGGAGGCGAGGAGATCCGCACATGGACCTCGGCCGCGCCGGCCTCGCGGAGCATGCGCACGACCGCGCGCTGGGTGTTGCCGCGCACGATCGAGTCGTCGATCACGACGAGGCGCTTGCCCGCGATGACCTCGCGCAGAGGGTTGAGCTTGAGGCGGATGCCGAGCTGGCGGATGGTCTGGCTGGGCTGGATGAAGGTGCGGCCGACGTAGGCGTTCTTGACCATGCCCTGGCCGTACGGGATGCCGGACTCCTGGGCATAGCCGATCGCGGCCGGGGTGCCCGACTCCGGGGTGGGGATCACGAGGTCCGCCTCGACGGCGTGCTCGCGGGCGAGCTGGCGGCCCATCTCGATGCGCGACTCGTTCACGCTGCGCCCCGCGATGCGGGTGTCGGGTCGGGCGAGGTAGACGTACTCGAACACGCAGCCCTTGGGGCGGGGCTCGAGCACCTGCTCGCTGCGCAGGCCCTGCTCGTCGATCGTGATCATCTCGCCGGGGGCGACCTCGCGCACGAAGCTCGCGCCGCAGATGTCCAGGGCGGCGGTCTCGGAGGCGACCACCCAGCCGCGCTCGAGGCGCCCGAGCACGAGGGGCCGGATCCCCTGGGGGTCCCGCGCCGCGTACAGGGACGTCTCGTCCATGAGCACGAAGCAGTAGGCGCCACGGAGGTGGGGCATGAGTTCGCGCAGCGAGTCCGCGAGCTCGCCGGGGGTGTCGAGCAGAGCCGTCACGAGCGCGGTGTCGGTCGTGTTGCCACGCGCGATCTCGCCCGCGCGGCGGGCGGTGCCGCCCGTGCGCTCGGCGAGCAGGTCCACGAGCTCGTGGGTGTTGACGAGATTGCCGTTGTGGGCGAGCGCGACGGTGCCGTCGCGGCGCGGTCCCAGGGTGGGTTGGGCGTTGGACCAGATGGACCCGCCCGTCGTCGAGTAACGCGCGTGCCCGATCGCGATGTGTCCGGTCAGGGAGCTGAGGGCCGCCTCGTCGAACACCTGGGAGACGAGGCCCATGTCCTTGTAGACCAGGATCTGCGAGCCGTTGGAGGCGGCGATGCCGGCCGACTCCTGCCCGCGGTGCTGCAGCGCGTACAGCCCGTAGTAGGTGAGCTTGGCGACCTCCTCGCCGGGGGCGAAGACGCCGAAGACGCCGCAGGAGTCCTGCGGCCCCTTCTCACCGGGGAGGAGGTCATGAGTCAGGAGTCCGTCGCCTCGTGCCACCGCGCCATCATCCCACAGGGGGCTCGCCGGGCCCCGGTGCCGTCCGTCGCCGTCGGCGCTCGAGCACGGCGTCGACGACGGCCGCGACGAGCGCGAGCGGGAAGCCGATCAGGAGCGCGGCGGTCACGCCGAAGTAGAGCATGCCCGTGAGGGTGCGGACGTCGACCACCCAGGCCACGACCATGCCGGCGAGGAAGGGGATCACGAGGACGAGGGCCACCCAGAACCCGAGGGCGGGCACGCGGCGGCGCCGCACCAGGAGCACCTGGCCGTTGTCGGGACGGGGCTCCTCGGGACGGTCGTCCGGGAATGCATCGGGCTCGGTCTCCTCGGGCTCGACGGGGCTGTTCGCGGGGCGGGGGTCGGTCACGGTGCTCCTGCGGCGTCGACGGCGGCCGTGCAGACCGCCGGATCGGTGAGGGTCTGGGGTTTCTCGTCCGCGACGCTCATGACTGCTCCCCCGTCGCCGTGCCGGCGGGCTGCTCGGGGAGGTCGTGCACGTCCCGGCGGGGACCGGGCAGCGGCAGCATCCCGGTGAGGTCGCTGCGCTCGCCGCTCGCGCTGATGCGGCCCGCCTCCCGCGCGTCGGACCAGGCCAGGCGGCCGGTGACGAGTTCGAGCCAGGTGGTCGCGTCGGTCTCGACCACGGCGGGCGGGGTGCCGCGATGATGGTGCATGCCCGCGACCGCCTGGACCGCTCCGTACGGGGGCACCCGCAGCTCGACGCTCCCGCCGGGGAACTCCTCGGCGAACAGCTCGAGCGTGTGGCGGACGGCGGGGCCGAGCACGGCGCGCCGGGCGGCCTCGGGCTCGGCGGCCCAGGCGCGCAGGGCCGCGCGCCCCTCCTCGGGATCGGTGCGACGACGGATCGCCACGTCAGCGGATCCCCCGGGCGCCGCGGGGCAGCAGATCGTGGACGTCGATCGTGTCCTCGCGGTCCGGGCCCACCCCGATCGCGCTGATGCGGCAGCCGGCGAGCTCCTCGAGGCGCTCGACATAGGCGCGGGCGTTCGGGGGCAGGTCCTCGACCGTGCGGCACGAGGAGATGTCCTCGGTCCATCCGGGCAGCGTCTCGTACACGGGCACGGCGTGGTGGAACTCGGTCTGCGTCATGGGCATCTCGTGGTGCAGCACGCCGTCGATGTCGTAGGCCACGCAGATCGGCACCTCCTCGACGCCGGTCAGCACGTCGAGCTTGGTCAGCACGATGTCGGTGAAGCCGTTGATGCGCTGCGCATGCCGGATCAGGAGCGCGTCGTACCAGCCGCAGCGACGGGGGCGGCCCGTGTTGACGCCCACCTCGCCACCCGTGGTCCGGAGGTGCTCGCCCCACGAGTCCTCGAGCTCGGTGGGGAACGGGCCGGCGCCCACCCGCGTCGTGTAGGCCTTGACGATGCCGATCACGCGGTCGATCCGGGTCGGGCCCACGCCGCTGCCCGTGCACGCGCCACCCGCGGTGGGGTTGGAGCTGGTCACGAACGGGTAGGTGCCGTGATCGACGTCGAGGTAGGTGGCCTGACCGCCCTCCATGAGCACGACCTCGTCGCGGTCGAGGGCCGCGTTGAGCAGCTCGACCGTGTCGACCACCATCGGCCGCAGACGGTCGGCGTACGACAGCAGGGCATCGGTGATCTCGTCCACGTCGATCGCCCGTCGGTTGTACAGCTTCACGAGCAGCTCGTTCTTCTGGCGCAGGGCGCCCTCGACCTTCTGGCGCAGGATCGAGGCGTCGAACAGGTCCTGGATGCGGATGCCGAGTCGTCCCACCTTGTCCATGTAGGCGGGGCCGATGCCGCGTCCGGTGGTGCCGATCGCGCGCGTGCCCAGGAAGCGCTCGGTGACCTTGTCGAGGGTCTGGTGATAGGGGGCGACGACGTGGGCGTCGGCGCTGATACGCAGCCGCGAGGTGTCGACGCCGCGGGCCTCGAGCACGCCGATCTCCTCGAACAGGGCCTCGAGGTTGACCACGACGCCGTTGCCGATGACCGGCGTGACCTGCGGCGACAGGATCCCGGCGGGGAGCAGCTTGAGCTCGAACTTGGAGCCGCGGACCACGACCGTATGACCTGCGTTGTTGCCGCCGTTGGGCTTGACGACGTAGTCGACGCGTTCGCCGAGGAGATCCGTGGCCTTCCCCTTGCCCTCGTCCCCCCACTGGGCCCCGACGATCACGACTGCGGGCATGGTGACTCCAATACGACGGGGACTCGAGGACGGGCTCCAGGGCGCGACGGCGGGTCCGGGCGCCGGAGGACCCGACCAGCCTAGCAACGGGGCTCCCACGCCCCTGGGTGTCCGCCGGACCGGCGCTGCCGGGCGCGGATCGACGCAGGTCAGTCGAGCAGACTCGGATCCGCGTCGCGCAGGAGATCCTCGATGCGGGCGGCCTCCTCGTCCTCGCCGATGCGGCGGGCCGCCTCGCCGAGCACCGCGAGGGCGCGCAGGAAGCCGCGGTTGGGGGCGTGGGAGGCGGGAACCGGGCCCTGGCCGCGCCAGCCGGCCCTGCGCAGGGCGTCGAGGCCGCGGTGGTAGCCGGTGCGGGCGTACGCGTAGGCGGCGACGACCTCGTTCTCGGCGAGCGCCTCCTGGCCCAGGAGCGCCCAGGCGAGGCTCGAGGCGGGATGCCG
Source organism: Brachybacterium sp. (assembly GCA_032101665.1). Taxonomy (GTDB): domain Bacteria; phylum Actinomycetota; class Actinomycetes; order Actinomycetales; family Dermabacteraceae; genus Brachybacterium. Next base: position 14,158 of record DAMDHZ010000075.1, read on the forward strand.
GGCGGCCTGCTCGCTCGGACAGGCCCCCGCGGCGATGGCGGCGGCGACCTCCATGTCGGGATGGTCCTCGGGCAGCAGCGTCGGGGGGATCCCCAGCAGGTTCTG
>DAMDHZ010000076.1:0-14065 GCA_032101665.1 Brachybacterium sp.
CCAGCACGGCGAGGTGTTCGTCACCGAGGACGGCCCGGAGACGGACCTCGACATCGGCCACTACGAGCGCTTCCTCGACGAGGACCTCACGCGCGACGCGAACGTGACCACCGGCCAGGTCTACTCCGGCGTCATCGCCAAGGAGCGCCGGGGCGAGTACCTCGGCGACACCGTCCAGGTGATCCCGCACATCACCAATGCCATCAAGGAGTCGATGCGGTCGCAGGCGTCCGAGGACGTCGACGTGATCATCACCGAGATCGGCGGCACCGTCGGCGACATCGAGTCCCAGCCCTTCCTCGAGGCGGCCCGTCAGGTGCGCCAGGATGTCGGGCGTGACAACGTCTTCTTCGTGCACGTCTCGCTGATCCCCTTCATCGGGCCCTCGCAGGAGCTCAAGACCAAGCCGACCCAGCACTCGGTGGCGGCCCTGCGCAGCATCGGCATCCAGCCCGACGCGATCGTGCTGCGCGCCGACCGGCAGCTGCCCGCCTCGATCAAGCAGAAGATCTCCTCGATGTGCGATGTCGACCTCGACGCCGTCGTGACCTGCCCCGACGCCCGCTCGATCTACGACATCCCGCACATCCTGCACGACGAGGGCCTCGATGCCTACGCGATCCGTCGGCTCGACCTGCTCTCCCACGACGTCGACTGGTCGACGTGGGACGACCTGCTCGAGCGCGTCCACCAGCCCGAGTACGAGGTCACCGTCGCGATCGTCGGCAAGTACATCGATCTGCCCGACGCCTACCTCTCGGTGTCCGAGGCGCTGCGCGCGGGCGGCTTCGCCCACCGTGCGCGCGTGAACCTCACCTGGGTGCCCTCCGACCTGTGCGAGACGCCCGAGGGCGCCGCGGCGCAGCTGCGGGACGTCGACGCGATCGTCGTGCCCGGCGGCTTCGGCATCCGCGGACTTGACGGGAAGATCGGCGCGCTGCGTCACACCCGCACCAAGGGCATCCCGTCGCTCGGGCTGTGCCTGGGCATGCAGTGCATGGTCATCGAGTACGCACGCGATGTGCTCGGACTGGCCGACGCGAGCTCGACCGAGTTCGAGCCGGACACGGCCAACCCCGTGATCGCGACCATGGCGGAGCAGGAGCAGATCGTGACGGGCGAGGGCGACCTGGGCGGCACGATGCGGCTGGGCGCCTACCGCCACGAGCTCGTGCCCGGTTCGCTCGCGGCCGACACCTACGGCACCACCACCGTCTCCGAGCGTCACCGGCACCGCTACGAGGTCAACAACGCCTACCGCGACCGGCTCGAGGCGGCCGGGCTCGTGCTCTCCGGTGTCTCGGAGATCTCGGCCGACCGCGAGCTCGTGGAGTTCGTCGAACTGCCCCGCGAGGTGCACCCCTACTACATCGGCACCCAGGCCCACCCGGAGCTGAAGTCCCGGCCCACCCGCAGCCACCCGCTGTTCGCCGGCCTCATCGGGGCCGCTCTCGAGGTCCAGAAGTCGACGCGCCTGCTCGAGGTGCACCCCGACCCGGCGCCGGCGAGCGCCCCCGCGACCGAACCGGTCGAGGACTGAGCGTGGCCGTGTCCGGGGACGGTCCTCTGCGTGACGTGCCGGGGCGGCGGGAGGTCGCCGCGCACCGCACCGTGTACGACGGGATGGTGTGGGACATCGTGCGCGACACGGTCGACTTCGCCGCCGGCGTGCGCTTCGACCGCGAGTACGTCCACCACACCGGTGCTGTCGCGGTCCTGGCCGTGGACGAGCGCGACCGGATGCTGCTGATCCGCCAGTACCGCCACCCCGTGGGCGAGACCCTGTGGGAGATCCCCGCGGGCCTGCTCGACGTGGGCGGCGAGGCGGCACCCGCGGCCGCGCTGCGGGAGCTGCGCGAGGAGACGGGGCATGACGCCGAGACCGTCCAGACCCTGCTCGACTTCCGCCCCAGCCCGGGCGGCTCCGACGAGGTCATCCGCATCTATCTGGTCACGGGGGTGCGCGCGGCCGTCGAGGACGGCTTCGTGCGCACCGACGAGGAGGCCGAGCTCGAGATCCGCTGGGCGGGGATCGACGAGGTCGCCCGAGCGGTGCTCGCGGGAGACCTCACGAGCGGCTCCCTCGTCGCCGGGGTGCTCGCGCTCGTGGGCCACCGCGCCCTCGGCGCCCCGCTGCGGAGCGGGGACGTGCCGTGGCCGGAACGGTCCGGCCACGGGACGGACGGCTGACTCAGGCCCCGCGGTACGCGTCGAAGGCCTCGGTGATCTTCGCGAGCGAGGCGCGGGCGTCGGAGTAGCCCGCGATCGTGTTCTTGCCGAAGGGGTACTCGTGGCCCGCCGCCACGGCCGGCAGCTGCTGGTACAGCGGCGACTCGCGCAGCGCCGTCGTGAAGGCGGTCGCCGCGCCCGAGAGCGTCGAGTCGTAGAACAGCATCTCGGCGTCTCCGACGACATCGATGATCTGCTCGTTCGAGATCGTCTTCTCCGCCTCCTTCTCGCCCTCCACGGCCGCGTTCTCCTGGGCGGACCAGGTCACGCCGAGCGGCAGCAGGATCGTGCCCTGCATGTTGTCCTCGCCCCATGCGTAGAGGTTTCCTTCCTCGTAGGAGGCCACCACGCCGACCACGAGCCCCTGGGCGACATCCGCGTACTCGGCTGCCGCGTCGTCGAGCTCCTGCGCCCAGTCCGCCTTGAGCTGGGCGAACTCCTCCTGGCGGCCGAGGGCCTCTCCGACCCCCTCGACCCGGCCCTGCCAGTCCTTGCGCTGACCACCGCGCAGCACAAAGCCGTAGACCGGGGCGATCTGCTCGAGCTGCTGGCGCACATCCTCCTCGGTCACGTTCGTGGCGAGGATCAGATCCGGCTCGAGCTCGGCGATCTTCTCGATCTGGGGCTCCTGCTGGGACACGACGATCGGCACGTCCTTGAGCTCGGCCCACAGCTCGGCGGGGACCCACTCCTCCTCGTCACCTCCTCCACCCTGGCCCGCGGGCCCGGTGCCGATCGGCGTGAGTCCGAGATCCATGGCCGCCTGCGTCGCGGCGTAGTGGAGGGAGACGACCCTCTCGGCACGCGCGGGGATCTCGACCTCGGCTCCCGTCGCATCGGTGACGGTGCGGGTGCCGCTCGCGCCGCCCGCGTCCGAGCCGCCGGCGTCGGAGGCGTCGTCCGTGCCGCCGCGGGAGCACGCCGCGAGGGCGCCGACGGGGAGCAGGCCGAGCCCCGCCAGCAGGGAGCGGCGGCCGAGCGGTGCCGTGGTCGCGTGCCGGTCGGAGGCAGGGGTGGTGGGGGTCATGGGATGTTCCTTTCCTGAGGGGTGATGGGCCGTGCGGACGGCCCGGTGCCGTGTCGGGGCACCACGAGAGGACCGCCGTTGAGCGGGTCCTCGATGACGACGGCGTCCAGACCGAACACGTCGTCGAGCAGGGCGGGAGTGATGACCTCCGCGGGCGACCCGCTCGCCACGATGCGGCCGTCCTTCATGACGACCAGGCGGCTCGCGTAGCGGGCCGCGTGATTGATGTCGTGCAGGACGGCGACGATGGTGCGCCCGTCGGCGTGCAGCTGGGCGAACAGGTCGAGCAGGGAGACCTGGTGGGCGATGTCGAGGAAGGTGGTGGGCTCGTCCAGGAGCAGCAGCCCGGTCTCCTGGGCGAGCGCCATCGCCACCCAGACCCGTTGGCGCTGGCCCCCGGAGAGTTCGTCGACGAGCCGCCCCGAGAGAGCCTGGGTGCCGGTCGCGTGCAGTGCGGCCTCGACGGCGGCCTGGTCCTCGCGGCTCCATCGCGACAGGAAGCTCTGGTGGGGATAGCGCCCGCGGGCGACCAGGTCGGCCACCGTGATGCCCTCGGGCGCGGTCGCGCTCTGCGGCAGCAGGCCGAGGCGCCGCGCGAGGTCCCGGGCGCGCAGCTCGTGGATGTCGTGCCCGTCGAGCAGGGCGGCGCCGCTGCGTGGACGCAGCAGCCGCGACAGCGCCCGCAGGGTCGTCGACTTCCCGCACGCGTTGGGCCCGATGATCACCGTGAACGAGCCCTCGTCGACGTCGAGGTCCAGGTGCTCGCCGACCACCCGCTCGTCGTAGGCGAGGGTCACGTCGCGCAAGCGCAGCGGGGCCGGCGCCGACGGGGGCGCGGTCAGGTCGAGGTCGGGCGCGGTCATAGCGTCCCCTTCCGGTTCTCCTGGACGATGAGCGAGAGCAGGTACAGCCCGCCGATGCTGACCGTGACCACGCCGACGGGCAGCATGGTCGCGGGGATCGCGTGCTGGGCGATCAGGTCGGCGCCGAGCAGGAGCACCGCGCCGGTGCAGGCCGCAGGCGCCATGGGCATGCCGTGGGAGGCCGCGAGCCGGCGCCCGATCTGCGGGGCCGCGAGGGCGATGAAGGCCACGGGTCCGGCGACGGCCGTCGCGATCGCGACCATCACCACGCCGATCAGGATCGCGAGCAGCCGCGTGCTCTCGGGCCGCGCGCCGAGCGACTGGGCGCTGTCGTCACCGAGGTCGAGCTGGGCCAGCGGCCGGGCGAGCGGGACCGCGGCCAGCAGGGCCAGGGCCCCGAGGGCGAGGGACGGGCCCGCGTACGCCCACGCCATACCGTTGAGCGAGCCCACGCCCCAGGTCGACGCGAGGATCGCGAGATCGAGGTCCGCGGTCAGGATCAGCCAGGTGTCGATGCTCGCGAGCATCGAGGTGATCGCGATCCCCACGATGATGAGGCGGAACCCCTGGGTGCGGCCGCGCCGAGCGAGGACGAGCACGACGAGGGCCGTGAGCAGACCGCCGACGACGGCGCCCGACGTGACCGCGACGTACGAGGAGGACACGAGCAGGATCATCACGAGGCCGCCCGTGTGGGCACCCGTCGTGAAGCCGATGATGTCGGGCGAACCGAGCGGATTGCGGGTGAGGGTCTGGAAGATCGCCCCCGAGGCGCCGAGCAGAGCCCCCACCACGAGTGCGGCGAGGGCGCGCGGCAGGCGCCAGGTGACGACGAACAGCTCGACCACGCGGCTCGCGCGCCCGGTGAGGGCATCGAGCACGTCGCCGGGCGGGACCACGCGCTCACCGAGCACGAGGGCCGCGAGCAGGAGGGCGAGGCCCGCGCCGAGCAGCACGGCGCACACCACGAGGGTGCGCACGGCCGGGCGCGCGGAGAACCGCCTCCCGAGACGGATCTGCAGGTGGCGCGGGGTGCCACCGGGTGCGGCGGTCACAGCCCGCTCACCCGCCGGCGCCGCACGAGCAGGACGAGGACGGGGGCGCCGATGAACGCGGTCACGACGCCCACGGGCAGCTCCCGCCCGCACAGGAGCACCCGGGCGGCGAGGTCGGAAGCCGTGAGCAGGAGCGCGCCGCACAGGATGGACAGGGGGATGATGCGGCGCTGGTCGGGGCCCACGATCCAGCGGACCGCGTGGGGCACCATGAGACCCACGAAGCCGATCGGCCCGGCCACCGCGGTCGACGCCCCGGCCAGCAGGGTCACGGCGAGCACCGCCCCGGCACGAGCCACGGGGACGCGGGTGCCGAGGGACGCCGCGAGGTCCTCACCGAGGGCGATCGCGTTGAGCGGGCGGGCCACCGCGATCGCGACGACCAGGCCGAGCACGACGGCGGGCAGCACGGAGCCGAGGTCGGTGAGGCTGCGCCCGGCGACGGAGCCGGAGGCCCACACCCGGAACCGGTCGAACGTGCCCGGATCGGTCAGCCGCAGGGCCGCGGTGACCCCGCTCAGGAACGCGCCGAGGGCGACGCCCGCGAGCGTCATCCGCAGCGGGGTCGCGGGGCCGCGACCGGTTGCACCGAGGGCGACGACCGCGAGGGTCGTGAGCGCGGCGCCCACCAGGGCGGCCCACAGCAGCGAGGACGTGGACGAGGCCCCCAGCACGCCGATCGCGAGGGTCACGGTGAAGGCGGCGCCCGCGTTGACCCCGAGGATCCCCGGGTCGGCGAGGGGATTGCGGGTGAGCGCCTGGATGAGCGCGCCGGCGACGGCGAGCGCGGCGCCGACCACGAGCGCCACGAGGGTGCGCGGGATCCGGTACGCGACGACGAGCGAGGTCACCTCATCGCTCCCGCGTCCTCCGGCGAGGGACATCAGCTCGCCCGGGGAGACCGTCCGGGCGCCCACGACGATGCTCGCGATGGCCACCAGGACCAGCAGCACCGCGGTGAGCGCGAGCAGGAACGGCGTCCTCACGGAGCGGTCGACCCCTGCTCCGCAGCGGCCGCCGCGGTGCGGGCCGTGACGACGGAGGGCCCGAAACCCCACCCGAGCGGCGAGGACACGACCTCCCTCGCGCCGGCCGAGGTCAACAGGCGCCGGTGCTCGGCGGTCGCGCGCAGTGCCGTTCCCGTGGCCGCGAGCGCGGTGAGCGAGGCGGCGGCGACATGATCGTCCTCGGCCGCCGTGTCGGCGAGGTCGCTCACGAGCACGACGTGCTCGCGGGCCGCGCGCACGAGGCGCGTGGCCAGGGCCGTGTAGGCGGCGTCGTCGAGGGCATCGAGGCCGCGCTGGACGACGACGGTGTCGCACGCGGGGAGCGTCCCGTCGAGATCGACGACCTCCACGCGCTCGGCGGCACCGAGGGTGCCGGCCAGACGAGCCTCGGTGCGTCCGCGGGACCCGGCCGGCACGGCGACGTGCACCCGGCGGTCCGCACGCGCGCCCGCGAGCGCGATCGCGGTCGGCACGATCCCGTCTCCGAGCAGCAGCACCGTGGAGGCGCACGCGACGGGCTCGAGAGCGGCGAGCGGCTGGAGGCTCCACTGCAGGGTGTCCTCGGTGCGGGCCTCGAGTGCGGCCTCGACGACAGGGTCCTGCGTGCGGACCGTGGCGAGTGGGGCGGCGTACCCGGGCAGCTCGGTCGGCGTCCCGGTGCGCAGGGCCCCGAGGGCGCCGAGGAGTGTCAGGTCGAGGGTGTTGGCGGCGTTGTCGAGGTGCAGGTGGTCCTGCACGCTCTCCTCGAGCAGGACCTCGCCGAGCGAGGTCGCGGCGAGCCCCGAGGAGTCCGTGCGCAGCAGACCGAGCGCGAGCAGCGCGTCGAGCAGCGGGCGCAGGCGGGCCAGGGGCACGCCGCACGCGTCCGCGAGCGCGCGCTCGCCGGTGGTCCCGGCGGCGATCAGCTCGGGCAGGCCGAGGGTGACGGCCAGGCGCAGGGCGACGGGAGGCAGCAGCTCGGACATCTCGTGGACGGCGAGCAGGAGCTCACGCGGGCTCGGCGCCGCCGCCGTCTCCTCCGCGTCGGGGGCCGTGGCGGCGGCCGACGCGGGAGCGGGACCGGTGGACCGCCGCCAGTAGCCCACCACCTCGACGTCCTCCTTCGGCAGGCCCCGCTCGCGGCGCAGGTGGCGGCGGATCGGCGAGATGGTGAGGGTCTCCCCGGCGCACCAGGCGAAGGGCCGCCCGGGCGGGAACTCGAGATCCTGGAGCGCCTCGAGCAGGAGCGTCGAGTGGCCGGGAGGGGTCGCGGCATCGCGCACGAGCCACCGGAGGTCGGCGTCGGCGGCGGTGTCGATCCGCTGGCGGTCCGCCGCGGAGGGCACCTCGATGAGGGCGATGACCCGGATGCCGGCGGGGGCCTCCTCGAGCCAGCGTGCGATCGCGGGCAGCGCCGTCTCGTCACCCATCAGCAGGTGCCAGTCGACCTCGTGGTTCACGCCGGCGCTCGACTTGGGGCCTGCGAACGCCAGCGGGGAGCCGACCGCGCACGAGAACGCCCAGTCGGAGGCGCGTCCCGCCTCGTGTCGGACGATGTCGATCTCGAGGGACCTGGTCGCGGGATCGTAGCGGCGCACCGTGTAGTCGCGGGTGAGCGGCAGCACCCCGGGCGCCCAGCCGAAGCGGTCGCCCTCCTGGGTGCCCGCACAGGGCACGGCACCGCCGGGCTCGGGCACGACGAGCTTGACGTGGTCGTCGAAGCCGTCCGAGCGGAAGGGGCGGATCGGATGGCCGTCCCGCTCGCCGCCGGCGAGCTGCTCTCCCGATACCGTCAGCCGCCGCATGTGGGGGCTGACGTCCTCGATGCGGGTCACCACCACGTCTCGCAGGCAGATGGGGAAGATCGACAGCGGTCGGGACGTGCGCGGCACGAGGGCTCCTGGTCATGGGCGGGCTCCGGCTGCCACGGGACGCGAGACGTCGTTTGGGAACACAGGCAGTACGAAAAGGACTCAGGTAACCCTAACCAACTTGTCGGGGCGTGGCAAAGCGCGCGGCGCGGGCGCTCGAGGCAGCCCTCAGAGATTCTCCTCGATGACGGGGGCCGTGAGCTCGGCCTGCCAGGGCCGGGCGCCGAGCGCCTCGAGGTCGTCGCGTACGCCCGCGAGGCCGCCGTCGGGACGCTCGTGCTCCCACACGTACCGGCGCAAGAGGGACGGGGTGAGCAGGTTCTCGGTGGGGACGCGGAGCTCGTCGGCGCGGCGGCCCACGGCGTCCCGCGCCCGGCCGTAGCGCTCCCACACCTCGGGATGCTTCTTCGACCACAGCTTGTGGGCGGGCGGATAGCCGGGATCGGGACGGGAGGGCTGGTGGGCCGGCGGCAGCTCGAGGCCCGAGCGCGCGACCTGCCACCACGTGTCCTTGCGCCGCAGCGGTGCGGGCAGGGCGGCGTCGAACGCCGCCTTGGACTGGATCGAGGCCTTGGCCGCCGCCACCAGGTCGCGGTCGCGGAGCACGCGGTGGGGGGAGAGGTCCTCGCGGCGCGCGATCTCGTCACGCCGCTCCCACATGGCGCGGGCGACCGCGAGCTGACGGGGATGGCGCAGCACGCCGATCCCGTGCAGCGACCGCCACGGCTCCGCGGACCGCTCGGGCACGCCGCGCTCGACGAGGTGGGCGAACTCCTGGCGCGCCCACTCGGCCTTGCCGTCCGCGTGGAGCCGGTCGGCCAGGACGTCCCGGACCTCGACGAGCACCTCGACGTCGAGTGCGGCATAGACCAGCCACGGCTGCGGCAACGGGCGCTTGGACCAGTCGGCCGCGGAGTGCTCCTTGGCCAGACGCAGCCCGACGGCGTCCTCGACGACCGTGCCCAGCCCGACGCGGGGCATGCCGAGCAGGCGCGCCGCGAGCTCGGTGTCGAACAGGCGGCGCGGCACGAGGTCGAGCTCGGCGAGGCTCGGCAGGTCCTGGGTCGCGGCGTGCAGGACCCATTCACGATCGGCGAGGAGCTCGCGCAGGGTGGCGGGAAGGGTGAAGGCGGTCGGGTCGATGAGGGCGGTCCCGGCCGCGTCCGTGCGGAGCTGGACGAGGTAGGCCTTCTGGCTGTAGCGGTAGCTCGAGGCGCGTTCGACATCGACGGCGACGGGTTCGTCCGCCGCCTCGGCGGCGGCCTCGCACCAGGCCAGGAGCGGCTGGATCCGGTCGATCACCTCGGGCAGGCCGTCGCGCGGTCCGGTCAACCGCGGCAGCTCGGACGCCGCCGGGTCGGGCACGACGCCGGGGGCGGGGCGGGCAGGGTGCGGAGCGTCCACGGTCTTCTCGTTCATGCCTCGCCTCCCGGTTGAGGGGAGCGAGCACGGTGGCTCGGGGTGAGGGGGGCGACGGGGGCGGGGGAAGGCGGCAGCCCGCCCGCCGCGGCGAGCATGCTCGACCACGCGACGAAATGAGGCGCGAGCAGCACGGTGCCGTGCGGATCGGCGGGCGCCTCCTCGTCAGGTGTCCACGACACCCGCATCTCGACGTCGACCGTCGAGGGCCGGGAGGCGAGGGCGCCGTAGCTCTGGGAGACGACGCGCGTGGCCGTGCAGCCGAGCTCATGGGCCGAGGCATCCGCGAGCTCGAGGGACTCCGTCACCCAGGACCAGGCGACGTCCCCGAGCATCGACTCGATCGCGAACTCCGGCTCGAGCTGGGCCTGGACGAGCACGACCATGCGCCATCGGCCCTGCCAGCCGTCGTTGCCGTCGGGGTCGTGGAGCACGACCAGGCGTCCGCTCGCGAGCTCCTCGTCGTGCATCAGCACCTCGCCCGAGGCCGCCCAGGTGTGAGGCGCCATCCGTGAGGGGGAGGGGATCTGGGCGAAGCCGACCTCCGGTCGCAGCGGCGTCGCGGTCATCGCGGCGATCGCCCGGTCGAAGCCGTGGTCGGAGGGCGTGAGGCGGTGAACGGACACAGCGACACAGTAGAGACCGGCGCGCCGAGCGCGGGGCAGGCGCGCCGTAGGGCCGCCACACGGGGGCCGCGGGCGCCGGCGCGCTCAGGCCTCGTGGCGCAGGGAGATCGAGTTGATGCAGTACCGCTCGTCGGTCGGGGTGGAGAAACCCTCGCCCTCGAACACGTGGCCCAGGTGCGAGCCGCACGTCGCGCAGCGCACCTCCACCCGGCGCATGCCCAGGGAGGTGTCCTCGAGCAGCTCGACGGCGTCGCTCTCGGCGGGAGCCCAGAAGGCGGGCCATCCGCAGTGGGCGTCGAACTGCTCGGCCGCGGTGAACAGCTCAGCGCCGCACGCACGGCACACATAGGTGCCCGCGGGGCGCACCTCCTCGTACTCGCCCGTGAAGGGGCGTTCGGTGCCCCCTTCGCGCAGGACCTGGTACTCGTCGCGGCCCAGGCGCTCGCGCCACTGCTCGGGCGTGAGCGCGACGGGATAGGAGCCGTTGCCGATGGGCTTCGATGACATGTCAGGACGTTCCGATCGTGGGGGAGCCGGGGTAGAGGTGGAGGACGGTCGCGTGCAGCTCGTCCTCGACCTTGTGCGCCCAGTCCTGGGCGAAGGTCTCCTCGAGCAGCTGCGGGTCGGAGAACACGACGACCGCCTGGGACTCGCAGTCGTCCAGGAGGCGCCGGACGGCGGGCAGCGGGTCGTCCTCGCTGAGCGATCCCTCGGCGCGGCAGCCCACGCGCTCGAAGGCGTCGACGACGGTCGCCAGGACGGCGTCGGCATCGGCCCGCGCGGTGTCCGCGGTGCGCTCGCGGCGCGCTCGCTCGACGATGGCCTCCCAGGCGCCGCGCAGGTCCGCCATACCGAGGGCGTCGATCACCTCGGCGACGAGCGAGCGCTCGGTGTCACGGGGGATCACGACGCGCACGCGGTGCGGCGTGACAGCGGCGTCCTCCGCGGAGGTGTCATCGTCCTCGGGGCCGAGCCCGAGGTAGCCGAGGGCGGTCATGGCGTCGGAGGCGTCGATGGGGACCTCGGACAGGACGATGAACGAGCTGCTCATGGCTCATGATCGTACGCGCCCCGGCTCCGGCTCGGGGCATCGGCGGCCGCGCCCCGGGGTGCTCGTAGACTGCGAGCCATGACGTCTCGCCCCCTCCCGTCGCTCGTCTCGCCGGTCGCTCGGGCAGTGGGGACGCGTCGGCGGCGCCGAGAGCGCGAGCGTCGCGCCCGCTGGGCGCACACCGCGACGCTCGGTCTCACGGGCGCCGCCGCGGCGTTCGTCCTCAGCGGCGGCGCGCTCACCGCGGGAGCCCGCGTGATGGCGCGCCTGCCGCTCGTCCCCGTCGGCCGTCAGCGCTCGGACGCGACCGTGCGCGCCGTGTACGCCGACCGCGTCCACCTCGATGCGACCGCCGAGACGCAGCGGCCCGGCTACCTCGCGATCCGCCAGGCCGGAGGCGCGGTCCACGTGCGCCTGGGCGCCGTGCTGGGCCGTCCCACGCCGACCAGCGTGGCCCGCACCCTGCTCGCCCAGGACACCCCGCGCCCCCGGGACCGTCTCGAGCTCGGCCCCGCCGGCTCCAACGGGTACTACTGGGCCGGGGACCCGGCCACCGCGCACGGTCTGACCTTCGAGGACGTCGTCGTCGACTCGCCCGTCGGGGCGATGCCCGCGTGGCAGGTTCCGCCGCGGAGCGGGGGAGACGGCACCTGGGCCGTGCTCGTCCACGGCCACGGCGCCACCCGCGGGGAGACGCTGCGCGTCATGCCGCTGCTCGCCGAGCTCGGGATCACCTCGCTCGCCATCACCTACCGCAACGACGTGGGCGCGGCCGAGTCCGCCGACCGGATGCACCATCTCGGCGCCGACGAGTGGGAGGACGCGGAGGCCGCGATCGCGTACGCCCTGGACCATGGCGCCCGCCGGATCGTGCTCGTCGGCTGGTCGATGGGCGGCGGGATCGCCCTGCGCACGTCCGTGCTCTCGGCGCGCCGCGAGACGATCGCCGCCGTCGTCCTCGACTCTCCCGCCGTGGACTGGCAGGACATCCTCGAGTACCACGCGAAGGCGCTGCGGGCCCCGCGGCCGATGCGCCGCCTCGCGCTGTGGATGATGCGCTCGCGGTGGGGAGCGCGCGCGGTGCGGCTGCGCGAGCCGATCGCGCTCGCGCAGATGCGTCCCGCCTTCTACGGCGAGCACCTGCGTCACCGCACGCTCCTCCTGCACGCGATGGAGGACCGGACCGTGCCGCCCGGGCCGAGCGCCGAGCTCGCCGGTCTGCGGCCCGATCTCGTGCAGTACGTGCCCTTTCCCGACGCCTCCCACACGCGGGAGTGGAACACCGATCCGGAGCGGTACGAGCGCGTGCTCGCCCACTTCCTGACGGATGCCCTCGGCTCGGTCCTCGACCCCGAGACGATGACCCTTCCGGTGCGCGATCCGGCGTCTCCGCCTCAGGAGCGCTCCTCCGGGCTGCGCCTGTAGCGCGCGCACGTCGCGTGCTCGCCGACGAGCAGCGACCGCAGCGACCAGGCCTGGGCGCGCGGCGGCCCGTCAACGAGCCGAGGTGACGGTCCGCCGACCGTCAGGTGGGAGGTCGAGAGGCACAGTTCGTCGAGCGCCCCCACGGCCGCGAAGCGGCCGAGCGCGGAGGGGCCGCCCTCGAGCTGGATGCCCCGCAGACCGCGCGCGGACAGAGCCGCGACGATCTCGCCGGGGGAGTCCGCCACGATCAGGTGGGACTCGGGCAGGCCGCTGCGCCGGAGGGCGTCCGTCGCGCCCGTCGACGGCGTGACGAGGAGGGTCGGCCAGCCGGCCTCGACCGTGGCGGGCAGCTCGCCGGTGCTCGACATGATCGCGAGCATCGGGTGCGCCCCGCCCGCCGGCCGCCGTGAGGGGGCGCGCAGGTCCGCGCGGCCGAGCGGACGCCGGTAGCCCTCGGCCCGGACGGTCGCCGCCCCCACGAGCACGACGTCGGCCAGGGCGCGCAGCACGCCGAAGACGAAGGAGTCGTCGGGATTGCGCAGCGAGCCGCTCGTCCCGTCGGCCCCCGCGACCGCTCCGTCGATGCTCGTGTTCATCATGGCGCGCACCGTGACCTCGGCCCCGAACGCATAGAGGTCCGCGAGCAGCGCGGCGCCCGCGTGATCGGTCCCGACCGTGGCCGGCGTGCAGGGCCGGCCATCGCGCTGAAGCAGATGCATCCCCCGATGATGCCGCACGCGCGAGGGCGTTCGGCGCGGACCTAGACTTGCCGCCGTGACCGAAGCGCTCGCCGACCGCCGCCCCGCCCCGTCGCTCGACCGTCTGGTGGCAGATCTCGTGCCGCCGCCGCGATTCGCGCAGGCCCGGCTCGAGACCTACATCCCCGACCCCGAGCATCCCTCCCAGGCCCGCGCCAAGGAGCGGATCGGGCGGTTCGCCGAGACCCTGGGCGCCCCCGCCTCCGGAGGGCTGCTCTCGCGCCTGCGCGGACGCCCGAAGACGGCGCCGGCGCGCGGTCTGTACCTCGACGGCGGCTACGGCGTGGGCAAGACCCACCTGCTGACCTCGCTGTTCCACGTCGCCCCCGGCAAGCCCGTGTACGGCACGTTCGTGGAGTACACGAACCTGGTGGGGGCGATGGGGTACCGCCGGGCCGTGTCGCTCTTCTCCGACGCCTCGGTGCTGTGCATCGACGAGTTCGAGCTCGACGACGTCGGCGACACGCTGCTCATGACCCGCCTGATCCGCGAGCTGTCGGACGCCGGGGTCGCCGTCGTCGCGACCTCCAACACCCTGCCGGAGGCGCTCGGGGAGGGCCGCTTCGCCGCCCAGGACTTCCTGCGCGAGATCCAGTCGATGTCCGAGCGCTTCGAGGTGCAGCGCATCGACGGTCCGGACTACCGCCACCGCGGCGGCGTGATCGAGGTGCCGCCCCTGACCGAGCAGGACGTCGTCGCGCATGCCCGGAGCACGCCGGGCGCGACACTCGACGATTTCGGCGCTCTGCTGGGTC
>DAMDHZ010000077.1:0-3896 GCA_032101665.1 Brachybacterium sp.
CTTACTGTCCGGCAATCCAGGTGCCGCGCACCTGCAGGCCATCGAGGACGACCTCGAGGGCAACCCGATCATCACCCGGGCCGTGCTCACCCTTCCGCGGCCCGACGACCCGACGCGTCTCGAGCTGCAGCCGCTGCCCGACTGGTACGAGGACGAGGAGCCGAGTGACCGCCCCTGAGAGGTGACTCGCGTGGTCCGCAGGGACCTCCATCTCCCCGTTCGGGCCCGCGCGGGTGTCTCATAGAGGCAGAGGCACGGAAAGGACTCGAGGACCATGGGTGAGACGGTGCGACGGACGCACAAGAAGCAGATCCTGGTGGGGGTGGCCGGCCCCCGCACCCGGCACGTGGTGGCGACCGCGGCCTGGTACGCCGAGCACTTCGACGCCGAGCTGACGTGCGCGGCCATCGACGCCGACCCCTTCACGATGGGGGAGACCCCCTCGGGCTACCTCGTGACGATGGCCGATCTGACGCCCGAGCAGGAGGAGGAGCGCTCCTTCGGGCCCGATCTGGTCGCCATGATCGACTCCGTGACCCGTCCGCGTGGCATCGTCTGGCACGAGCGCCTGGCCACCGGGCGTCCTGCGCCCGAGCTGTCCGACATGGCCGAGGAGCTCGACGCCCTCATGATCGTGCTCGGGACCCGCGAGGGCATGCGCGGGGCGCTGCGCGAGGCCCTCAACGGCTCGGTCGCCGCCCAGCTCGCCCACCGCCAGCACCGGCCCGTCGTGGTGGTCCCGCTCGACCCGATCACCGAGGGCGACGCGAAGTTCTTCGAGCGCCTCGAGGCCGATCGCGAGGCGCAGGCCGGACAGCGCGCGCAGCAGGCCGCCTCCGCATCCGCCGAGGGCGAGACGGCCGCCCCGTCGGCGTGAGTCCGCGTACCCTGCGGGCGTGACCCACTACGACATCGCCCTCATCGGCTCCGGCTCCGGCAACTCCTTCCCCGGTCCCGAGTTCGCCGATCGCAGCATCGTCTACATCGACCGCGGCGTCGGCCCCGACCACGTCTTCGGCGGCACCTGCCTGAACCTCGGGTGCATCCCCACCAAGATGTTCGTGCACACGGCGGACGTCGCGGCGACGCCGCGCGAGGCCGGGCGCTTCGGGGTCGCCGAGACCCTCGACGGCGTCGACTGGCCCGCGATCCGCGACCGCATCTTCGGGCGCATCGACCCCATCTCCCGCGGCGGCCTCGACTACCGCGTACGCCACCCCGACAACGACAACCTCACCCTGCTGCGCGGCACGGCCCGCTTCACGGGTCCCCACGCCCTCGACGTGGACCTCGCCGACGGCGACCGCGAGCAGATCACCGCCGACACCGTCGTGCTCGGCGCCGGCTCGCGGCCCGTGCTCCCACCCGTCGAGGGCCTCGCCGAGGTCTCCCCGCTCACCTCCGACACGGTCATGCGCATCGACCGCCTGCCCGCCTCGATCGCGATCCTGGGCTCGGGCGTGATCGCCGCGGAGTTCGCGCACATCCTCGCGGGGCTCGGCGTCGAGGTCACGATCATCGCGCGATCAGGGGTGCTGCTGCGCCACGAGGACGCCGACATCGCCGCGACCTTCACGGCCGCGATCTCCGAGCGCTGCCACGTGGTCACCGGCTTCGCCGCGACCTCGGCCCGCCGCACCGCCACGGGGGTCGAGCTGGTCGGGACCGTCGACGGCGCCGAGCGCGTGATCGCCGCCGAGGAGCTGCTCGTGGCCACCGGTCGGCGTCCGAACTCCGACCTGCTGGACGTCGCGGCCGCCGGGATCGCGACCGCCGACGACGGCTGCGTGCGCGTGGACCCGTATCAGCGCGTGCTCGATGCCCATGGCGATGTCCTGGAAGGCGTGTGGGCCTTCGGGGACCTCTCCTCGCCGCTCCAGCTCAAGCACGTCGCCAACCACGAGCTGCGGATCCTGCGCCACAACGTCCTGCATCCCGGTGACCTGCGGCGCAGCGACACCATGCCCGTGCCTCGCGGGATCTTCACGCTTCCGCAGATCGCCGCGGTCGGCATGACCGAGAAGGAGGCGCGCGCGAGCGGCCGCGAGATCCGCGTCGCCCGCCAGGAGTACGCGGGCATCGCTTACGGCTGGGCACTCGAGGACACGACGAACTTCGCCAAGGTGATCGCGGACGCGAGTACCGGGGAGATCCTCGGCGCCCACCTCATCGGGGCCGAGGCGACCGTGCTGGTCCAGATCCTGATCCAGGCCATGAGCCTGGGTCAGACCGCCGCGGACATCGCGCGCACCCAGTACTGGATCCATCCCGCGCTGCCCGAGCTGATCGAGAACGCGCTGCTCCAGCTCATCGACTGAACCGGCCTGAGCCGGACTGCGGCTCTCACTCGCTGCCGGGCATGCAGGACTGCAGCGGGTCCGCGGTCGCGTCGGCCGTGGGGTCGTCCTCCTGGGCCGGCGGAGCCTCGGTGGTGGCCTCCTCCTCGGCAGGAGCGGTGGTCTCCTCCGGGGCGCTCGTCTCGGGTGCGGGCGCCGCGGTCGTGTCCTCGCCCTTGACCGACTCCGCGGTCGTCGAGGTCATCGAGTCGGCGATCGAGTCCTGCACCCACTGATGGATGTAGTCCCAGTCCGGGTGGCCGTACTTGCCCCAGTTGTCCTCGTCGGGTGCGTCGATGTCGCGCGTGAGCGGGTAGGACTGGAAGCCGGCGTCCTTGACCCGCAGGGCGAGGGTCACGAACGCGTCGATCCGGCCGGGCGGGACGTCGGTCTGGATGTTGTTCTCGGTCGCGGTGACGAGCTTGGGGAAGGCGAGAGCGAGGGTGGTCGGATCGGCCTCCTCGCTCACGACGCGCACCATGCGCTGCTGGCGACACATGCGGTTGTAGTCGTCGGAGCCCTCGCGGGATCGCGCGTACCACAGCGCGTGGTAGCCGTCGAGATGCTGGTACCCGGGCTCGATCCACCCGGTGATGGGGTACTTCCCGCCCGTGGCCTCGTTGGTGCCACCACCGATCGGGATGCGCCGCTCGACGTTCATGTCGACCCCGCCGATGGCGTTGACGAGGTCCTCGAAGCCCTGCAGGTCCACCATCGCGTAGTAGTCCATCGACAGCCCGAGCGTCTGCTCGACGGCGTGCGTGGTCGCGGTCAGGCCCGGGTTGTCATCGCCCGGATACAGGTCCTTGTTGTCGTCCGCCCAGGTCCACACGGCGTTGATGAGGTTCTCGTCCTTGCCGAAGGCGTCGAAGCCCTCGGGGAAGTGCTCGGCTTCGACGGAACCCTCCGGGAAGCGCACGTACTGCAGGTTGCGGGGGATCGAGAACAGGGCGGTGCGCCCGGTCGCGGTGTCGATCGAGGCGACCATGATGGTGTCGGGCCGGGTGCCGGTGCGATCGGCGCCGGCGTCCTGGCCCAGCAGCATCACGTTGAGGCGTTCGGTGCTGGCCCAGGGGTCGGAGCCGCCGCCGATCGTGCCGTCGTCGGTGCCGCCGAACACGCTCGTATTGCCCAGCAGCCCCTGGGCCGCGTAGACGCGCTGGGCGCCCATCGCGAACGGCGTCGCGGCGCCGGCCATGAGCACGACCGCGAGGGCGAGGGAGACGACGCGCCGCGCCCCGTGCAGGCGCTCCTTGGTGTTGTGGGCGATGTTGGACAGCAGGATCTGCAGCATCCAGACCAGGCCGATCACGATGACGGCGACCAGGATGCCGATCACGACGTTCCGGCTCGAGACCAGGTGCAGCAGGGTCGGGAGCGGATCGCCGAGTGCGAGCCACGCCACGAGTCCGACGACCCCGAGCACGACGACCGCGAGCAGGACCCAGCCGAGCACGCGCATGCGCGTCGAGATCAGTCCGGTGCCCGGCAGGATCGTCGTCAGCACGGTCCAGCCCGCGGCGCGGGGCAGCGAGCCGGTCGTGGCCTCCGCGCGGCGGC
>DAMDHZ010000077.1:3906-13535 GCA_032101665.1 Brachybacterium sp.
CGGCGGCCACGGGACCCCGCGGGCGCCGTCGCCCCCTCGGCGCCGTCCTCGGCTGCAGCGTCGCGTGACGCCGGGGCGTCGGACCACGCGTCGGCGGCGTCGGTCGTGCCACCGGCATCGCCGAACGCGTGGGCGCGGGCGGAGCGGGCGGAGTCCTCGGAAGCGCGCCGGGACCCCGGGGTCGCGGCGTGCCGCCCCCGCGGGACGCGGGGGTGCCTCCGGGCAGATCTGTGCTCGGTCATGGCGGACATCCTACGGAGCGCCCGAGCGAGAGCCCTCGGATTGCGGTGAAGATGACGTGAGGGTCGCGCCGCGACGCGTGCTCGCGCGGCCCGTCGGGGTGCTCTCGGCCTCGTACCCTGGTCCCATGCGCCTCCTGCACAGCCCCGCGACCGACCTCACCTACGACGACTGCTTCTTCTTGCCGTCGCGCTCCGCGGTCACCTCACGCTTCGACGTCAATCTGGCCACGGACGACGGGACGGGCGCGACGATCCCGGTGATCGCGGCGAACATGACGGCTGTCTCGGGCAAGCGCATGGCCGAGACGATGGCCCGGCGCGGTGGCCTCGCCGTGCTCCCGCAGGATCTCTCGCTCGAGCGCCTCGTCGAGATCGTGCGCCTGGTCAAGCAGCGTGACGTGCTCGTCGATCACCCGCTCACCCTCGGGCCCGCCGGCACGGTCGGCCAGGCGCGGGCGCTCCTGCCCAAGCGCGCCCACGGCCTCGTCGTCGTGATCGACGCCGAGCGGCGCCCCCTCGGCGTCGTCTCCGAGCAGGAGCTCGCCGGGCGCGACGCCTTCACGGCGGTCGAGGAGGTCATGGTCACCGACCCCCTCACGCTCAGCCCCGAGGAGGCGGCGGGCGACCCCGCGCAGGTCCACGCCCGCATCGGCGCGACCCACCACGAGGCGGCGCTCGTGCTCGAGGCCGACGGCTCCCTGCGCGGCGTGCTGACCGCCCGCGGCGTGCTCCGCTCGACCATCTATACGCCCGCCGTCGACGAGCAGGGCCGTCTGCGGATCGCCGTCGCCGTCGGCATCAACGTCGATGCGCCCACCCGTGCGCGAGCCCTCGTGGACGCGGGAGCCGACGTGATCGTGCTCGACACCGCCCATGGGCACCAGGACCGCATGATCGAGGCGGTGCGCGCCGTGCGCGCCGAGATCGGGGAGAGCTCCGCGACGCCCGTCCGACTGGCCGCCGGGAACGTCGTGACCGCCGAGGCCGCGCGCGAGCTGGTCGAGGCGGGTGCCGACATCGTCAAGGTCGGTGTGGGGCCGGGCGCCATGTGCACGACGCGCATGATGACCGGCGTGGGACGCCCGCAGTTCTCCGCCGTCCTCGAGTGCGCCGCGGCGGCGCGCGGCCTCGGCGCCCGGGTGTGGGCCGACGGCGGGGTGCGCCATCCCCGCGACGTCGCGCTCGCGCTCGCCGCGGGCGCGTCGAGCGTCATGATCGGCTCGTGGCTCGCGGGCACCTTCGAGTCCCCCGGCGATCTCCACGTCGACGAGAACGGGCGACGCTACAAGGAGAACTTCGGGATGGCCTCCAAGCGGGCCGTGTCCTCGCGCACCGCGACCGACGACTCGTTCTCGCGCGCCCGCAAGGCGCTGTTCGAGGAGGGCATCTCGACCTCGCGCATGTACCTGGCCGACGGGGCCGGGAGCGTCGAGGACCTGCTCGACTCGATCACCGCGGGGGTCCGCTCCTCGTGCACCTACGCGGGGGCCCGCGACCTCGACGAGTTCCGGGAGCGGGCCGTGATCGGCCTGCAGAGCGCCGCCGGCTACGCCGAGGGACGCCCCGTCGCGACCTCCTGGAGCTGACGCCGGATCGGACCGTTCCCGGCTGGGCCCGTCGGATACCCTGAGGCCATGACGACTCTTGTGGTAGGCGGCGCCGGATACATCGGATCGCACGTGGTGCGACTGCTCCTCGAGCGGGGCGAGGAGGTCGTCGTGGTCGACGACCTCTCGACCGGCTTCGCCGAGCGCACACGCGGTGCCGATCTCGTGAAGCTCGACGTCACCCGCCCCGACGCCTCCGAGAAGATCGCCTTCCATCTGCGGGCCTCGGGCGCGGACTCCGTGATCCACTTCGCCGCCCACAAGCAGGTCGGCGAGAGCGTCCAGCGTCCCGAGATGTACTGGCACGACAACATCGGGGGCTTGGCCAACGTGCTGTCGGCGTGCGAGAACGCGGGCGTGCGCGACGTCGTGTTCTCCTCCTCGGCCGCGGTCTACGGGGTCCCGGACGTCGACCTCGTGACCGAGGAGCTCGCCCCGCGCCCGATCAACCCCTACGGCGAGACGAAGTTCGTGGGGGAGTGGATGCTCGCCGATGCCGAGCGCGCCCACGACATGCGCACCGTCGCTCTGCGCTACTTCAACGTCGCGGGCGCCGGCTGGCCCGAGCTCGCCGACACCCAGGTGATGAACCTCGTCCCGATCGTGCTCGACGCCCTCGCGAACGGGAAGGCGCCGCTCGTGTTCGGCGACGACTACGACACCCCGGACGGCACCTGCATCCGCGACTACGTGCACGTCGTGGATCTGGCCGAGGCGCACATCGCGGCGCTGGACTACCTGCGCGGCGACGAGCGGCCCCACCGCGTCTTCAACGTCGGCACCGGCACCGGCTCGAGCGTGCTCGAAGTGGTCGACGCGATCGCCCGTGCCACCGGCCAGGAGATCACGCCCGAGATCGGGCCGCGCCGCGCGGGCGACCCCGCCCGTCTGGTGTGCTCGAACGAGCGGATCCGCGCGACGCTGGGCTGGGAGAGCACCAAGACGCTCGACGACATCGTCGCCTCGGCCGTGGCCGCGCGCCGCGGCACCCCTGCGGGGAGCTGAGGGCCGCCGCCCTCACGTGAGGTAGCGGTACATCGGACCGGCCGGGTCCACCCGCTCGATCTCCATGTTGGAGGCGGCCATCCGCGCCAGCAGGGGACCGAGGTTCTCGGCGCCCCCGAGCTCGAGGCCCACGAGCGCGGGCCCCGTCTCCCGGTTGTTGCGCTTGATGTAGTCGAACAGCACGATGTCGTCGTCCTCGCCGAGCACCTGGTCCAGGAAGCGCCGTAGCGCGCCCGGCTCCTGCGGGAAGGTCACGAGGAAGTAGTGCTTGAGGCCCTCGTGGACGAGGGAGCGCTCGACCACCTCGTTGTAGCGGGACACATCGTTGTTGCCGCCCGAGATGACCACGAGGATCCCCTCGCCGGTGCCGGTGGCGCGCACCGCCCCGGTGGCGACCGCGGCGGGCGCGAGCGCCCCGGCCGGCTCGGCGATGATCCCGTCGGTCTGGTACAGCGCGAGCATCTCGGTGCACACCGCGCCCTCGTCGATCGCGACCAGCTCCGGGCGCTCGCGCAGCACCACGCGCAGCGGGTCGGCGCCCACGCGCCGCACCGCCGCCCCGTCGACGAACCGCTCCATCTCGTGCAGGGCGACGGGACGTCCCGCGCGCACCGCGGCCGCCATCGACACCGCGCCCGCGGGCTCGACGCCCACCACGTGGAGGTCGGGCGCGCGCTCGGCGAGCCACGCGAGGCTGCCGCCCAGCAGGCCCCCGCCGCCCACCGGCAGCACCACGGTCGAGACCTCCCGGCCGCCCGCCTCGCGGATCTGCTCGAGGGCCTCCGCGACGACCGTGCCCTGTCCGGCCATCACCACGGGGGAGTCGAACGGCGGCACGAGGGTCGCGCCCGAGTGCTCGACGTCGGTGGCGGCCGCCTCCGCGGCGTCGTCGAAGGTGTCCCCCGTCATCACGAGCTCGACGCGCTCGCCGCCCAGGGCCACGATCCGTTCCCGCTTCTGCCGCGGCGTGGTCGAAGGGATGTAGATGCGGGCGTCGACCCCGAGGGCCCGGCACGCGTAGGCGACGCCCTGGGCATGGTTGCCCGCGCTCGCCGCGACCACGCCCGCGCGGCGCCGCTCGTCGTCGAGGGAGTCGATGAACAGGTAGGCCCCGCGCAGCTTGTAGGAGCGCACCGCCTGGAGGTCCTCGCGCTTGAGCCACACCGGCGTGCCCGCGATCTCCGTGAGCCGTTCGGACAGCTCGACCGGGGTGCGGCGCACGATGCCGCCGAGCCGGGTGCGGGCCGCGTCGACCTCCTCGGCCGTGAGCGGGGTCGCGTCCCTCGGACCGCGGGGAGGGTCGGCGACCTCGGAGGTGGCGGTCACGGTCTCGTGTTCGGGCCTCGTCGCGTCGGCGGGCACGCTCGCGGTGGTCGACGCCTCGTGCTCCTGCTCGTGCTCCTGGAGGCTCATGCGCGTGCTCCCGTCGTGCGCGCGGCCACGACGGCGGTCGCGATCGCGGCGAGACCCTCGTCGCGCCCCGTCAGCCCCAGCCCGTCGGTCGTGGTGCCGGCGAGGGCGACCGAGGCGCCGAGCGTCTCGGACAGCAGGGCCGCCGCCTCGGCGCGGCGCGAGGCGAGACGTGGGCGGTTCCCGATCACCTGGATCGAGACGCTACCGATGTCGAAGCCCGACTCGCGCACGATCCGGGCGGTCTCCGCGAGCAGCGCGCACCCCGACGCCCCTTCCCATTCGGGGCGCGAGGTTCCGAAGTGGGTGCCGAGATCACCGAGCGCGGCGGCCGACAGCAGGGCGTCGCATGCGGCGTGGCACGCGACATCGGCGTCCGAGTGGCCGGTCAGGGGGCGCTCCCCGGGCCACGAGAGCCCCGCGATCCACAGCAGGCGTCCCGAGCCCTCGGGCGCGAAGGCGTGGACGTCGGTGCCGACTCCCACGCGGGGCAGGCCGATTCCTGAGGACATGAGGGGCTCCTGACACGACGGAGGGGTGAGGTGACGGCGGCGCGGCGCTGCGGCCGGCGTCGTCGGCGTCAGACCGGGCCGTCAAGCTGCGCGAGCAGCCGGTCGATGTCGGAGAAGGTGACATCGGGTGTGGTCTGCAGCAGCAGCGGCATGCCGGAGACGACGGGGATGCCGAGGGCCGGGGGGATCTCCACGGTCGAGACCACGATGTCGGCCCGGAAGTCGGGCGACAGCAGGTCCATCACGGTCGCCTGGATCACGTGGGCCGGACGCGCGGCCGCGTCGAGGTGCTCGCGCACCCGTGAGGCGATCAGGGCGGAGGTCGCCACCCCCGCGCCGCACACGACGGCGATGGTGTGCATGCTGTGCCTCCTTCGTGGATGGACGATGGCCCCGGGTGCCGCGGCGTCGACGCAGCGCCGGGACCGGACCCGGCTCCCGATTGTTCCACGTGACGCCGGACGCATCCAGGGACGTCCGCGGGCGGGGCTGCTCCGGGGCCGACGAGGGGTGGGGGCCCCGTGACATCCCGCGGCTAGTATTCCGGCGTGAACTCCCCGCATCGGCATCGCTCGCGCCCGCCCCGCGCCTCCGTGGCCGCCGGCGTCGTGCTCGCGGGCGGGACCGGCAGCCGGGTGGGCGCGGAGATCAACAAGGCCTTCCTGCAGCTCGGCGGCCGCGCCCTGGCCGGGTGGGGCCTGGCCACCATGGGGGCGGTCGAGGGGATCGGCCCGCTCGTGTTCGTGGTGCGTCCCGAGGACCGCGCGCATGCCGAGGCGGTCGTCGATCGCGGCCTGCGCCAGCGCGTCGAGGTGATCGGCGGGGGGCGCACCCGCCAGGAGTCCGAGCTGATGGCCCTGCGCCACCTCGCCGACCGGATCGATACCGGGTTCGTGCACACCGTGCTCATCCACGACGCTGCCCGGCCGCTCGTCTCGCGCGGGCTCGTCGCCGCGGTGCTCCACGCGGCCATGGAGACCGGAGGTGCGGTGCCCGCCCTTCCCGCGCACGACATCGCCGCGGTGGGGCCCGACGCGAGCCTCGCCCTGCCGCCCGGGGGCGCGCAGACGCTGCTGCGGGTCCAGACCCCCCAGGGCTTCCGGGCCGATGAGATCCTCGACGCCTACGAGGCCGCCGCCCGCGACGGCTTCATCGGGACCGACACCGCCTCGTGCGCCCAGGAGTACACGACCATCGAGACCACGTGGGTGCGCGGCGAGGAGACGAACTTCAAGATCACCTACGCCCAGGACCTGCTCCTGGCCCAGGACGTCGTCGCGGCCCAGCGACTCGTCCCGCGGTGGGGCTGAGCGACCACGTACGCTGGGGGAGGGCCAGATGACGCAGAACGGGTGCAGAGGAGAGCGCAGGGTGCGCGACGGGCGGGAGCGGTGATGGCGGTCGAGGAGAGCTTCCTGCGCTGCACTGCGTGCGATCGGGAGGCGGAGCACGAGGTGGTCTACGCCGGCCGCTTCGTCACCGAGATCGTGTGCACCCACTGCGGCGCCGTGACCCGGCTCGACGTGAGCGACAGCTACCTGCCGGATCTGCGCGACCGCATCTCGACCAAGCCCCGGCGGGTGGCCTCCGTCTTCCGCGACCATCCGGTCTCCTCGGCCACGAGCCTGCCCGGCCGCCTGCTGTCCAAGCCCCGCCGCATGGCCGACGAGGTCGCCGCGGTGTGGCGCAACCGCCGCCGCTGACGATCAGGGCCGCAGGCGTGTGCGCACGGTGTCGCGCGCGAGCCCGAGGGCGATCTGCGCCTGCCACAGACTGAGCCGGTCGCTCACCGGCTCCCCCCGATGACTCCCCGGCACTCGGCGCACGCGCGCTCCGCGGCCGAGCGCCCGCAGGATCTCGTCGTCGGGCCCGGTGGGGGCCTCGACCACCGCGACGAGCAGCGATCGCCGCAGCAGGCGGGGCGACTGCAGGGAGGTCAGGCCGTCCCGGTCGACGTTGCGGAGGCCGCCCGTCGGGGCGTCCGCCTTGACCGAGTCGGTGACCGCGACGCCCGGGGCGACCGCGTCCACGTCGTCGGCCATGCCCGCGAGCACCGCGGCGATCGTCCCGGGCGGGGTGAGCGCGCAGCGCACGTCGTGGACCAGGATCGTGTCGGCCCCGCCCGTCGCGACGTGGTCGAGGGCGCACCGAAGCGCCGCCAGTCTGCCGGGCGAGGCGACCGGGATCGCCTCACCGCGCCCGCCGAGCAGCCGGGCGACCGCCTCGAGGCGGGACGGCGGGGTCAGCACGACCGCGGGCGTCGAGCACACCTCGCCGAGGTTCAGCAACAGACGGTCCAGCAGGGTGACCCCGCCCAGCGGCAGCAGCGCGGGGACGGGGGCGCCCCCCAGGTCGCCCTGCTCGAGCGCGAGCACGAGTGGCCGCACGGCGGTCACGGCAAGCGGCGGGGTCGTCGGTTCAGGAGGCCAGGACCTCGTCGAGGATCGACTCGGCGTTGGTCTCGTCGGTCTTCTCGGCGAGCGCGAGCTCGGAGACGAGGATCTGCCGCGCCTTGGCGAGCATGCGCTTCTCGCCGGCCGACAGCCCGCGGTCCTGGTCGCGGCGCCACAGGTCGCGGACGACCTCGGCGACCTTCTTGACGTCGCCCGAGGCGAGCTTCTCGACGTTCGCCTTGTACCGGCGGGACCAGTTGGTCGGCTCCTCGGTGTAGGGCTGGCGGAGGACCTCGAAGACCTCGTCGAGCCCCTCCTTGTCCACGACGTCCCGCACGCCGACGAGGTCGACGTTGTCGGCGGGCACCTCGATCGTGAGGTCGCCCTGGGCGACCTTGAGCTTGAGGTAGGTGCGCTCCTGCCCCTTGATGGTGCGGGTCTTCACCTCTTCGATGAGGGCGGCTCCATGGTGGGGATAGACAACGGTCTCGCCGACGGCAAAGTTCATGTGACAGGTCCCTTTCGTCGGATCCAGTCTACCACCGCCCGTGTGTGCTACGATCCGCCGTCGACCCTGCCCGGACGCCGCCGTGGGGCCGAGCAGGGTGCGTTAGGCTGACCCGGTGCGCTCGCGCGCACCCGTCCCCACCCCGCGCGGCAGCCCCGCGCTCCCTGCCAGGAGAGACCGTGAAGACCGTGCGCCGCCCCCGCCGTTTCGCCCTGTCCGTCGCCGCCGTTGCCCTCGCCCTGACCGCGTCCGGCTGTGCGTACTTCAACGACACGCAGACCCACGACTTCTACCAGGCGGCCGACGGCACCAACGCGAACGAGACCGGGATGGGCGTGCGCAACGCCGTGCTCGTGGTCGACGACGCCGGCGACGGCACCCTGTACGCGACCGCCGTCAACAACACCGCGAGCGACGGCACGGTCGAGCTCGCGGGGGCGTACGAGGGGACCACGGTGTTCTCTGCGAGCGTGGAGGTCCCGGCGGGCGGCACGGTCGCTCTCGGCGGCGACGGCGACCAGGCCGTGACCGCGACCGCCGTGGAGGCGCCGGCCGGCTCCATCATGCAGCTGACGGTGACCGCGTCCG
Organism: Brachybacterium sp.; assembly: GCA_032101665.1. Lineage (GTDB taxonomy): Bacteria > Actinomycetota > Actinomycetes > Actinomycetales > Dermabacteraceae > Brachybacterium. The sequence goes on from DAMDHZ010000077.1 coordinate 12,172, forward strand.
GCCAGGAGACGGTCACCGTCTCGATGCCGGTGATGGACGACTCCCTCGCCTACTACCGCACCGCCGAGGAGGGTGGGGAGACGTCGACGCCCGCCGTCGCGCCGACCGAGTCCGCGACCCCGGCGGCCGACGACGCGTCCTCCTCGCAGGGCTGAGGCCCGGCGCGCTCAGCGCTCGGCGGCCTCGAACTTATAGCCCAGCCCGCGCACCGTAACGAGGTGCACGGGATTCTTGGGGTCCCGCTCGATCTTGGCGCGCAGGCGCTTGACGTGGACGTCGAGCGTCTTGGTGTCGCCGACGTAGCCCGTGCCCCACACCCGGTCGATCAGTTGCGAGCGGGTGAGCACGCGGTCGACGTTCCGCAGCAGCAGCTCGAGCAGCTCGAACTCCTTGAGGGGCAGGGACACCTCCTCGCCGCGGACCGTGACCACGTGGCGGTCCACGTCCATCGTGATGCCCCCACCCGTGAGGGTCGCGTCCTCGTCCTCGCCCTCGGCGTCCTGCCCGCGACGGCGCAGGACGGCCTTGATCCGGGCCAGCAGCTCGCGCGAGGAGTACGGCTTGGTGACGTAGTCGTCGGCGCCCAGCTCGAGGCCGAGCACCTTGTCGAACTCGTCGTCCTTGGCCGTCAGCATGATGACGGGCACGCTCGAGGTGCGACGGATCTCCCGGCACACCTCGGTGCCGCTCACGCCGGGCAGCATGAGGTCCAGCAGCACCAGGTCCGCTCCCTGGGCGGAGAAGAGCGCGAGCCCGTCCGTGCCCGTGTCGGCCACCGCGACCTCGTAGCCCTCCTTGCGGAGGCTGTACGACAGCGGATCGGAGAAGGACTCCTCGTCCTCGACGATCAGGATGCGGGTCATGTCCTTCAGTCCTCCAGTTCGGATGCGATGGGACGGGGGGTCGCGGAGGCCGGGATGGTCTCGGTGCGGCCCATCTCGGGGATGCGCAGGGTGAACGTCGAGCCCTCGCCGAGGCGCGAGGTGGCCGTGACCTCGCCGCCGTGGTCGGAGGCGATGTGCTTGACGATCGCCAGGCCCAGACCGGTGCCCCCGCGGGCGCGCGAGCGGGCACGGTCCACGCGGTAGAACCGCTCGAAGATGCGCCCCAGGTCCTCGGACGAGATGCCCATGCCCTCGTCGGTGACGACCATCTCGACCATGCCCCCCTCGCGGCGCACGGATACCCCGATGCGGGTGTCCGGCCCGGAGTACATGATCGCGTTGGCGATGAGGTTGGACAGGGCCGTCGTGAGCCGGGCGGCGGAGCCGTAGACCTGCAGGCCCGTGGTCCCGCTCACCGTGACCTCGATGCCGGAGCCCAGGGCGACGTTGCGATGGGCCGCGACGGCCTCGCGCACGACC
>DAMDHZ010000077.1:13545-14064 GCA_032101665.1 Brachybacterium sp.
GGCGCTCGCGTCCGGCAGGAAGGACGTGCCCTGCACGCGCGAGAGCTCGATGATCTCCTGGACCAGGTTGGCCAGGCGGCGGGACTCGGTCTGCATGCGCTCGGCGAAGCGGCGCACCGCGTCCGGGTCGTCGGCGGCGTCCTCCATGGTCTCGGCCAGCAGGGTGATGGCGCCCACGGGGGTCTTGAGCTCGTGGGACACGTTGGCCACGAAGTCGCGACGGGTCTCCTCGACCCGCTCCGCGCCGGTCAGGTCGTCGGCCAGGAGCAGCACGCCGTGGCTCCCGAGCGCTCCCATCCGGACGTCCATCACGGCGTCGCGGTCGCCCCGGTGGCTGCGCGGCAGCGTCATCCGCTCGTCGCGGAAGCCGCCGTTGCGGCCCACATCGGCAGCGAGCTCCATGAGCTTCGTGCTCGCCAGTCGCGGATAGTCGCTCCCGGTCGCGCGCACGAGGCCGTAGGAGTAGGCCAGCGGGCTCGCCCGCAGGACGTCACCGGCCGAGTCGAGCACCACGTAGGC
>DAMDHZ010000078.1:0-13687 GCA_032101665.1 Brachybacterium sp.
GACCGTCGTTTCGTCGCCTTCGCCGTGCTCAACGCCGTCGACCTGCTCGCGTACAACCAGCTCTACTTCTCCGTCCCCGTGGCCCTGCGTCGTGCCGGCGGAGGGGCAGAGGCGCTCTCGGCGCTGTTCGTGCTCGTCTCGCTCCTCACCCTCATCGTCCAGCTCCCGCTCAACCGCCTGGCCCGACGCCTCGGCGCCCGAGCCGCACTGACCCTCGGGTACGGCGCGCTCGCCGCGGCGTTCCTCGTCCTCGGTGCGGGAGAGGCCCTGCCCCCCGACGGCGCGGCTGCGGCCGTGACCGGTGCGGTGGTGCTGCTCGTGACCGGGAACCTGCTCGTGGGACCCACGGCCCTGGGCCTCGTGGACGACTTCGCGGGCCCGCACCGCCAGGGCTCCTACTTCGGTCTGCTCGCGACCGCGGGCGGCGCCGCGGTCCTGCTCGGCAACGCCCTCATCGGCGCGATCCTCCCGGGTCCGGCGGTACAGGGCTGGGCCGCCGCAGTGCCCTGGGCGGTCCTCGCGGCCATGCCCGTCCTCGTCGCGCTCCTGGCCCCGCGCCTCGTGCCCGCCGTCGCGCCCACCCCTCAGATCACCCCGAGGCGACCGCCTCACCCCTCTCCACCACGACAGACACGAGGTCCTCATGAGCCCCGACCACCGACCCGGACGCCGCACCGCCCTGGCCCTGCTCGTCGCCATCCCGACCCTGGGCACGACAGCCTGCTTCAGCAGCGGGGGAGATGAGACCTCGGTCGGGAGCGACGGCCGCGTCCGGATCGCGATGCTGCAGCCCCCGCGCTCGGGGCTCACGCCGTTCAGCGACGATGCCTTCAAGCTCTCGCGCTGGTCCACGGCCGAGACCCTGATCACCCTCGACGAGCTGGGCGACGCGCAGCCGATGCTCGCGACCCGGTGGGAGCAGGCCGACCCCCGGACCTGGCGCTTCACGATCCGCGAGGACGTGACCTTCCACGACGGCACCGCGCTGACCGCCGACCTCGTCGCCGCCGCCCTCGCCGCGGCGACCACGGCGACCCCGGTGCCGAGGATCCTCGACGGGGTCGAGATGACCGCGACGGCCGACGGCGGGGACGTCGTCGTGACGACCGTGGACGACGACCCCTCGTCCCCCAGCGCCTCTCGAGCCCCCAGCTCTCGATCCTGGCCGCCGCTGCCTACGGCGCCGATGGCACGGTCGACCCCGTCGGCCACGGGACCGGGCCCTTCGTCCTCACGGCGGTCGACGGCACCTCGAGCGCGACGCTCGACCGCTTCGAGGACTACTGGGGTGAGCCCGCGCTCGCCTCCGGCATCGACGTCGACTTCGTGCCCGACGGCACCGCGCGCGCCGCCGCGCTGCGCACCGGCACCGCCGACGTCATCGAGGCGATCCCCGTCGGCCAGGCCGGACAGATCGATCAGGAGCTCATCCACGAGGTGCCCATGCCGCGCACCAACACGCTCTACCTCAACACGTCCACGGGGGCTTTCGCCGACCCCGCCGTGCGGGCGGCCGCCCGCGAGGCGATCGATGCCGCCGTCCTCGTCGACGGCGTCTACGAGGGGAGGGCCGACCCGGCCGCGGGTCTCCTGGGCCCGGCGCTGCCGTGGGCGGCCGCGCTGCGCGACGATCCCGGCTACCAGCAGATCCTCTCCGGGCGAGCGCCGGCGGCCCGCGTCGACGGGCAGCGGATCACGCTGGGGACCTTCACCGATCGGGCCGAGCTGCCCGAGGTGGCCGTCCAGCTCGAGCAGCAGCTCGAGGCCGCGGGCTTCGTCGTCGAGCAGGACGTGCGCGAGTACCAGTACATCGAGGCCGACGCCCTCGACGGCGCCTTCGACGCCTTCATCCTCTCGCGCGCCACCGTCCTGGACTCCGGCGACCCGGTCGCCTACCTCTTCAGCGACTTCGCCTCCGAGGGCTCCTTCAACATCTCCCAGTTCGCCGATCCGACGGTCGACGAGGCGCTGCACGTCGCCTCCGCGACCGCGGCGGGTGACGAGCGGCGGCGCGCCATCATGACGGCCGAGGCGCAGGTGCTCGCGCACGACGCCGCGATCCCGCTCCTGCACGAACGCGTGATCCAGGGCGAGGCCAGCGGGGTGGCCGGCGCCGACCGCGATCCCCGCGAGCGCACCCTGATCACGGCACGCACCCGCGTCGGGGACGCGCCATGAGGTCGCGCGACACGCTCCTCGTCGCCGCCTCGCGGATCGCGTCCGTCGCCGCCATCGTCCTGCTGATCGGCATGCTCCCCTGGCTCTCGGGCAGCGACCCCGCCTACACGATCCTGCGCGCGCGGTACGCGGATCTCGAGGTCACGGAGGAGAACCTCGCGGCCGTCCGCGCCGAGCTCGGGCTCGACCGCGGGCCGCTCGCGATCTTCACCGACTGGTTCACGGGCGTCCTGCGCGGCGACCTCGGCGTCTCCTGGATCAGTGGACGCCCGGTGGCCGACGGGATCGTCTCCGCCCTCGGCGTCTCGCTGACGCTCATGGCCTTCGCGTTCGTGGTGGCCCTCGTGCTCGCGGCGATCGTGTGCATCCCGGTCGTCCGCAGCGGCCTGCGGGGGCGGCCCGTGCGCGGATCGGGGCTCGTCGCGGCCGCCCTGACGGCACTGCCCGAGTTCTTGCTCGCCGCGGTCCTGCTCGTGCTCGGTGCGGTCCTGCTGGGCTGGTTCCCGCCGTTCGGGTGGTCGGGGCTGCGGTATGTCGTGCTGCCGGCGCTCTCGCTCGGTCTGCCCGCGGGCGGCCTCATCGGCCGCCTCGCGTCCGAGGCGATCACCCAGGCGTTCTCCGAGCGCTGGGTCACGACGTGGCGCATGGCCGGGGCGAGGGACGCGCACCTCGCGCTCGCCGCGATCCGCCGGGCCCTCCCGTCGGTCAGCGGGCAGATCGGCCTCGCCCTGATCGGCCTGACGGGAGGAGCGGTCGCGGTCGAGCAGGTGTACGCCATCCCGGGTCTGGGACGGGCCACCCTGGGCGCGGCGAGCGCGCAGGACATCCCCGCGCTCCAGGCCGGCGTGCTCGCCCTGGTCCTGATCGCCGTGCTCGTGGGCGTGATGATGGGCCTGGTGCGTCGCCTGCTGCTCGGGCCCGCGCTCGACCACGGCACCGTGCCCGTGCGGGCCGAGATGCGCCCGCGCCGCTCCCGCGACCTGATCGTGCCGGTCGCGACCGGGGCCCTGCTCGTCCTCGTCATCGGCGCCGGCCTGCTGCGCGACCCGTACGCGACCACCGCGGGCCGGCTGAGCCCGCCCACGCTCGCCCTGCCGATGGGTGCCGATGCGAGCGGGCGCGACCTGCTCGCCCGCATCGGCCACGGCGCGGCGACCACCCTCGGGGTGGCCGTCGTGGTGGTCGCCGCGTGTCTTCTGATCGGCCTGGTCCTGGGCATGGCACCGCGGGTCTCGACCGGTCCGCTCGAGATCGCGAACGCCGCGCCGCCGATCATCGCGGGGCTCATCGTGGCGGCTCTGTTCGGGCCGAGCGTCGGGGGCGCGGCCCTTGCCGTGACGGCCGTGAGCTGGGCGCCGCTCGCCGCGCACACGGGCGCGCTCGTGCTCGAGGCCAAGGCCAGGCCGCACATCGCGATCCTGCCGGTGCTCGGCGTGGGCCGATCCCGGGTGATGCTCATGCACGTCATGCCCACCGTGTTCGGCCCCGTGGCCCGCCACGCGGTGCTACGTCTGCCGGGCATCGCCCTCGCCCTCGCGGCGCTGGGCTTCCTCGGCCTGGGTCCGCAGCAGCCGACCCCCGAATGGGGGCTCGTGCTCGCCGAGGGGATCGGCTACGTCGAGCGCGCGCCGTGGGCGGTGATCGCGCCCGCCTCGGCGCTCGTGCTCACCTCGGTGCTCGCGGTCGCGATCTCGTCACTGCCGCCGCGCGCCCGCTCCCGGCGGGGGAACCGCACCACCCTCGTGCCCGCCGCGTCCGCCGGTGAGCTCGAGGCGCCCGAGGTCGCTGTCGGCGCCGCAGGGTGAACCCGCTAGCGTGGGGAGCGTGCGGGGCTGGAAGGAGATCGTCGGTGATGGCAAAGGTCAGGATCGCTCGTGAGCTTTGAGCGGCATCATGAGGAACGCGACTACCGGCGTTACATCGATGCCTGCAATGTGCGGGCGTTCGATGCGCTGGCAGAATTCATCGCCGATGACGTGCGCGGAGAGCGGGAAGGACTCGATGGATGGGTCCGCGGGCTCCGTGAGGTCATCGACGCCTTCCCGGACTTCCACGGGGAAGTCCAGGACGTGATCGTCGGAGACGGAACGCTCGTCGCACGGCTGACGGACTCCGGGACGCACCGTCGGCCGATCATGGGAGTCCCGGCGACGGGGCGACACGTCGAGATCCAGGAGCTCGCCGTCTATCGCATCGACGGCGGCAAGGTCACGCAGTGCTGGGGGGATCTGGACAGCTCGCTCCGCAGCGCGCTGGGATAGCTGGCACCCGCGGACACGAGGTCAGAGGACGACGCGTGGTCCTCCGACCTCATGCCGTGCCGATCACCAGTGCCCCCGGCGCGATTCGAACGCGCGACACCTTCTTTAGGAGAGAAGTGCTCTATCCCCTGAGCTACGGGGGCCCGTGGGCCGCTCTCGCAGCCTGGACCATCGTACGGCACCGGGCCCGGGGTTCCGGGCGGGCGGGGGGGGGCGCTGCTCGCGAGCGTGGCACGATGACGGGATGCACCCCGACGCGCCCGGCCCTCTCGTGGCCGTGATCCTCGCGGGCGGCCGTGCGCGCCGCCTGGGCGGCATCGCCAAGACGCGCGTGCCGCTCGCCGGCGTCTCCGCGCTCGACCGGGTGCTCGCTGCCTGCGAGGACGCCGTGCGCATCGTGGTGGGGCCCGACGACGACGTGCGCGCCGACGACCGCACCCTCGTGGTGCGCGAGGACCCTCCCTTCGGCGGCCCGGTCGCGGCGCTCGAACGTGGGGTCCAGGAGATCCGAGCGCAGAGACTCCTGCCGGCCGACGCGGGAGAGGTGGTCGTGCTCGGTGGCGACATGCCTCACCTGCGCCCGCGCACGCTCGCCGCCCTGCGTGCGGGAGACTCCACGCGCGTGCGCACCACCGTCGACGCGACCGGCCACCTGCAGTTCCTGTGCGCCGTGTGGCCCTACCCGCGCCTGGTGGCGGCGCTGAGCGCGGCCACGGTCGACGGCGCCGACGCCGTGAGCATGCGCGCCCTGTACGCGACCCTCGGTCCCGACGAGATCGAGCGCCTCGACCTCGACCCCGGCGACGTCGAGGACATCGACACCCCCGAGGATCTCGCGCGGGCCTGCACCCGCCTGGCCCCGCCCGATGCCCCGCAGCCCGACCTCCCCCGGAGCGCACGATGAGGATCGCCCTGGCCCAGCTCACGGTGTCCGAGAACCCTGCCGAGAACCCCGCCCGCGCCCGGGACGCGATCGGCCACGCCGCCGCCCAGGGCGCCCGCGTGGTCGTGCTCCCCGAGGCGACCCTCGCGCCGTTCGGGACCGACCTGCGTGCTGCCGCGCGAGACCACGCCCACACCCTCGACGCCGCCGTCACCGCGGCCGCCGAACAGGCCGACGTGGTCGCGATCGCCGGCAGTTTCACCGAGGCGGGCGACGGACGCGTGTGCAACACCGTCATCGTGCGCGGCCGAGACCTCCGCGCCGACTACGACAAGATCCACCTCTACGACGCGTTCGGCGTGCGCGAGTCCGACACCATCGCACCGGGGGAGGCCCTGCGGACGATCGATGTCGACGGATGGCGCCTGGGCCTGGCGACCTGCTACGACGTGCGCTTCCCCGAGCAGTTCCAGGCCCTCGCCGACCGGGGCGCGCACGCCGTGATCCTCCCGGCCGCCTGGGCCGACGGCGCGGGCAAGCTCGAGCAGTGGCGCCTCCTGCTGCGGGCTCGCGCCCTCGACGCCACCGTGTTCGTGCTCGCCGCCGACCAGGCCCCGCCGCCGGATCCGACGCCCGCGACGCGCGGAGTGGGCCACAGCGCCGTCGTCTCCCCGCTCGGCGTCGTGCTCGACGAGCTCGATCGTGCCGAGGGCATGCTCCTCGCCGACCTCGACCGCGGCGACGTGGACCGGGCGCGCGCATCCCTCCCCGTCCTGCGCCACCGGGTCGCGCTGGCTCCCTGACCGTCGGCGCACGGCACCGCAGCACTAGGCTGTGCGCCGTGTCCGCACAGATCTCCGCCCGTACCGCCTCGGCCTCCCCGCTCCGTTCCCGCCTGCTGCCCGCGCTCCTCGCGCTCGTGGTCGGCCTGATCGTCCTCGGCGCGCCGAGCGCCGCGCTCGCCCACGACCGCCTGCTCTCCTCGGACCCGGCCGACGGCGCCCAGCTCGACACCTCGCCCCAGACCATCACCCTCACCTTCTCGGCGACACCGCTCGACGTCGAGCCGATGGCCCGCGTCACCGCGGAGGACGGCACCGTCGTCTTCGAGGGCGCGCCCACGATCGGCGACCACACCGCGACCGTGAGCCTCCCCTCGGCCCTGCCCGCGGGCACGACCACCGTCGACTGGCGCGTCGTCTCCGAGGACGGCCACCCCATCGAAGGCACCTTCAGCTTCCAGGTCGCGCAGGCGCCGGCCCCCACGGACAGCGCGTCCGCGAGCGCGGAGACCACGACTGCCGCCCCCAGCTCTGCGACCGCCGCGCCGTCCCCCGCCGCCGAGACCTCGAGCACCTCCTCGCAGGGAACGGCGAGCGGTATGAGCACCGGCGTGCTCGTCGCGATCCTCGCGATGATCGTCGTCATCGTGGTGATCGGGATCGTGGTCGTCGCCCGCGGTCGCCGTCGCCGTGACTGAGCGTTGCCCGGGGTCGATGCGCATAATGAGCGCGTGAGCATGCCGACGCCGCCGCCCGACAAGTCCAGCCGCTGGGACCACATCCTGTCGCTCCTGGCGCGCGAGCGGCGGCTCTCGGTCGCGGACGTCGCCCGGCAGCTCGACATCAGCGAGTCCACGGTCCGCCGGGACTTCGTGGAGATGGAGAAGGCTCAGCTCGCACGCCGCACCCACGGCGGGATCGTCGCGATCGACGTCGCCTACTCCCTCGCTGCCGGGCCCCGCGCCGCCGACCTGGAGGGCTCCGCGCGCGAGACCGTCGCCGCCGCCGCGTCCGCACTCGTGGCCGAGGGGCAGATCGTCGGGTTCAACGGCGGGCGCACGACGTCCACCACGGCGCGCCGCATCCTCGCCCGCCCCGACATCGCCGGCCGCGAGGGCGCGCCGGGCCTGACCGTCGTGTGCGCCGCCCTCAACATCGCGATCGAGGCCGTGCTCCGTCCGAGCGTGCGCACCGTCGTCCTCGGGGGTGTCGCTGAACCCCATTCCTTCGAGCTGACCGGGCCGCTCGCGACCGCGACGATGCGCGACCTGTGGCTCGACGTCATGTTCGTCGGAATGATCGGCCTCGACGTCGAGGCCGGCCTCACGTGCCACTCCGATGCCGAGGCCTCGGTCACGCGGACCATGATCGGCCACTCGCGGCGCGTGGTCGGGCTCGCCACGGCCGAGAAGTTCGAGCAGCGGGCGATGGCCGGGATCTGTCCCCTCGATGCCCTCACCGACCTCGTCGTCGCCGGTGAGGTCCCCACGGGGGTCCGGGAGCATCTGCGCGACCGCGAGGTGCGCCTGATCGAGGCCTGACCGGGAACGGCCTCGCGAGCTGTGACCACGGCCCCGTCCGGACCCCGGCACGCCTTCGACCCGAGGGTGCGGGTGCCCGGTAACGTAGGCGCGTGATGTGGAAGTTCTCCCGGTCCAAGCGCCGTCCCCCCGCCGACGCCGTGCCGAGTGCCGATCGCGTGCGACCCCCCGCGCCCGCCGGCTCCTCGGACGGCGCGCTCCACGGCGACGCCGCTGATCGTCCGAGGGCACCGCGCCCCGCTCCCGCGCCGGGCGCGGATCCGGTCGGAGGGATCGACTTCGCGGTCCGCAGCACGAACGGTTCGACCCGTGCTGACGTCGCCCCCGAGCAGACCGAGGACGGCCTGCCGCGTCCGGTGCTCGACGACCGGCCGCTCAGTCGGGCGGACCGGGTGGGGGAGGCGCTCGACCGCTGGTCGAGCACCGTCACCTCGAGCGTCGACGGCCCGTCCTTCCTCACCCAGATGCGCGCGGGCGACCACGTCCTCGACCTCACCCACTCCCATCCGTCGGGCCTTGCGCAGCTCCTCGCAGGCCGCGGCGCGACCCGCCTGTCCTCGCTCGTGCGCGAGGTCGGGGCGCTCGCCGACGCCCGCACCCATGCCCGTGCCATCCGCGAGACCGCCGAGCGCCGGGCCGAGGAGGTCGGCCTGACCACGTGTCACCTCGGCATCGGCGAGGCCACCTGGATGCCCGCCGACGGGAGCGAACCGCCGCACGCCCCGGTCCTCGTGCGGCCCCTCACCCTGCGCCTGCGCGGCAACGCCCGCGAGGACGTCGACCTCGAGATCGACGCCACGGTCGACGTGAACCCCGTCCTCCTGCGCGCCCTGCGCGAGGCGGGGGTCGCGGTCGACGCCCGAGCCCTGCTCGCGACCACCGACGGCCCCTACGGCTTCGACCCCAACCCCGTGCTCGACGCGTTCCGTGCCCTGGGCGAACCGCTGCCCGGCTTCCGCGTCGGCCACGCCCTCGTCGTCGGCAACCTGATGGACACCGCCGGCCCGCTCGCCGACGACCTCGCGACCGACCGTCCCGACTGGGTCGCGAGCGACCTCGTCGCCGCGCTCGCGGGCGACGAGGAGGCGCGCGCCGAGCTCGCCGTCGCCGGCCGCGGCACCTCCGCTGCGATCGACGAGCGGGAGCTCGTGGCCGCGATCGATCCCGAGCACGAGGAGGCGCTCGCCCGCGTCCTCGACGGTGGCCATCTCGCCCTGACCACACCACCGGGGACCGACTCGATCGACCTCGTCGTGGACCTCCTGGCCGAGCTCAACGCCCGCGGCAAGAGCGTGCTCGTCGTCTCCCAGCGACGTCGCAGCCTCGCCCGCATCGCCCAGTCCGTCCAGGACCGCGAGCTCGGCGACCTCCTGTTCGACCTCTCGCCGGACCCGGCGCTCCAGCGCAACGCGTCCGAGGCGCTGCTCATGTCGCTGCGGCGGGCCGGCTCGTTCCGCCCGTCCTCACCGCTCGAGGAGTCCGACGCCCTGCGCGAGGCGCGCTCGATCCTGTCGGGCCACGTCGAGGCGATGCACCGCGTCCAGCGGCCGTGGGAGGTCTCCGCGCACGCCGCGATCTCCGCACTCGCGGGCCTGACCCGCCTGCGCCCCTCCCCGCGCACCACGGTGCGGCTCGCCGCGGACGTCGCCGCCCACATGATCGGCGAGGACCGCGAGCGCTTCGCCGACGCCCTGCGCGAGGCGGCCGCGTCGGGGGCCCTGTCCACGACCGCCGAGGACACCGCCTGGTTCGGGGCGACGATCACGACCGACACCCAGGCCGCGCGTGCCCTCGAGCTCGTCGACGAGCTGCGCGAGGGCATCCTCCCGCGCCTCGTCGAGCGCTCCCGCGCTCTCGGCGAGGACCTGGGCCTCACGCCGGTCACCTGCCTCACCGCGTTCCACGACCGCCTGGCACTGCTCGAGCGGGTCCGCGGCGTGCTCTCGGTGTTCCACGCGTCGGTCTTCACCGCACCGTTGCCGGACCTCATCGCGGCCACCGCCACCAAGCAGTGGCGCGTCGACCACCACGTCGACATGGGCTGGGGCACCCGTCGGCGCCTCGTGCGCCAGGCCGAGGAGATGCTGCGATCGCCCGACAGCGGCGTCGACGTGCACGCCGAGCTGCTCGACGCGCGCCGGGTGCGCTCGGCCTGGGCCGCGGTCGCCGACCCCGGCACGACGACGGCTCGCGCCCACCGGGTGCCCGCCGACCTCGACCAGGCGACCACCGTGGCCCGTCGCGCCCAGGGCGTGTGCGACGAGCTCGCCGTGCTCCTCGCCGGCACTCCGGAGGGCGGTGAGCTGGCCTCCGTCGCCTTCGACGAGCTCGCCCCGCGGCTCGACCGGCTGCACGCGGACGCCGACTCGCTCGAGACCATCCCCCGGCACACCACGATCCTGCGGCGCCTCACGTTCGACGGCCTCGGTGAGCTCGTCGAGGACCTGCGCGCGCGCCACGTCGGCGAGGACCAGGTGGCCGCCGAGCTCGAGCTCGCCTGGTGGCGCAGCGTGCTCGAGCTCATCGCGGGCGCCGAGCCCACGATCTCCCGCTACGACGGCACCTCCCTGTCGATGGTCGCCGAGCGCTTCCGCCGCCTCGACGCCGAGCGCATCTCGCGCTCGTCCGATCGGGTCCGCGCCGCGAGCGACGACGTGCTCGTCGCGACGATGAAGCGTTTCCCCGACACCTCGCGCGCGGCCATCGCGGAACTGTCCCGCTCGTCCACCACCTCGGTGCGGGACCTCGCCGCCAAGTACGAGGACATCCTGTACCGGGCGCGCCCGACGTGGCTCGCCTCCCCGTTCCTGGTGCCGCAGATCCTGCCGCGCGGACGCCACTTCGACGTCGTGATCGTGGCCGACGGCGGCCGGCTGCCCACGTGGGCCGCGCTGCCCGCGATCGCCCGCGGCGCCCAGACCGTCGTCGTCGGCGACCCGCTCGAGTACGCGGGCGAGGACGATCCGACCCTGCTCGACGACGTGCTCGAGGTCGCCCCCTCGTTCGCCCTGCGCCGCGACCCGCAGCCCGCGACAGGCGGCCTGCGGGCTTTCGCCCAGCGGCGCTCGCTCACGGGCGATGTGGTCGCGGTGCCCGCGCCGCAGGCGGGTGAGCCCGACCGTCTCGTGCTCGTCGACGGCGCTCGTGGCCCCGTGATGCCCGGTGCCGAGTACGTCGAGAGCACCGAGGCGGAGCTGCGCCGCGTGACCGACCTGGTCATCGAGCACGCTCGCACCCGCCCTGAGCGGTCGCTCGCCGTCATCACCCTCACGTCGACCCACGCGCACGCCGTCCTCGACCGCGTGATGCAGACCGTGGGCGTGGTCCCGATGCTGCGCGACTTCTTCGATCCCGACTCCCCGGAGTACTTCACCGTCGTGCCCGCCGAGCATGCCGCGAGCGTGATCCGCGATGACGTGATCGTCTCCCTCGGCTTCGGCAAGACCCCGCACGGGCGCCTCATCCATCGCTTCGGTCCGCTGTCGGGTGCGAGCGGGCGCAAGGTGATCGTCTCGGCCCTGACCCGCTCCCGCGGCCGCACCACCGTGGTCTCGGGCCTGCGCACCGAGGACCTCGACCCGGGCCGGCTGCGCGCCCAGGGAGCCCGCGACCTCCACGATCTGCTCACGTACCTCTACACGGGCGAGGATCCGCTCGAGCAGGCTGCCGATGCAGCGGACGACAGCTCGCCGGAGCCCGACGATGCCGGGCCCGCCGTCGACGTCGCCGGCGGTGACACCGGACAGACCGCCGTGGTCGACGCCGACGACGGCACCGAGCACGAGGCGTCCGGCCAGGAGCCGGACGAGACCGCGACGGATCATGCAGACGCAGCGGCGGGGCTCGAGGGGCCCGCGACCGACGAGGCCGACGCGGCCTCGTCGAGCGCTGCCACGGGTGAGGACGCCGACGCGCCTACGGTCGCCGACGAGCCGGATGCGGACGAGCATGACACCGCGGAGACCCGGGACGAGCCCGCCGGAGCCGCCGCGACGCCGACGGCTGCCGCCGAGCGCGACGATGCCGAGACGGAGGACGAGAACTCGGCGTCCCGGGATGAGGACATCCCTGCCCCCCAGCACAGTGACATTCCTGGTCCCCAGCACAGTGACATCCCTGCGCCCCAGCACAATGACATTCCTGCGCCTCAGCACAATGACGCTCCTGCGCCTCAGCACAATGCGGACGCGGCCGGCGCCCTCGTGGCCGACCTCGCCGACCGTCTGTGGCGCCGGGGCCTCGTCGTCGAGGCCGATTACGGGCTCACCGAGGATCGCATCGAGCTCGCGCTCGGGCACCCCGACCTGCCCGGCCGGTACCTCGTGGCCGTCGACACCGACGAGGAGCGCTACGTCGCCACCGCGAGCCAGCGGGAGCGCGACCGCTTGCGGGCCGAGCGCCTCGAGGCCGCGGGCTGGGCCACCGAGCGCGTGTGGTCCTGGGCCCTGTTCATCGACCCCGAGGGTGAGGCCGAGCGGATCCTCAGGTCCGTCGAGCGCGCGCTCATGGCGATCACGCAGGAAGGCCCGGCCGCGGCCGTCGCCCCCGGCATCGGCACCCCGCGCCACCGTCTGCCGCATCCCCAGATCCCCGCCGGCCAGCCCCACGCGTTCTACGCGGCCGAGGACTTCGACGCGGTGGTCGAGTACATCTGCTCGGACGGGCGTGCCCGCCTCGAGGATCAGCTCGCCGCCGAGGTCCGCGCCTTCCTCGGCTTCGAGAAGCGCTCGGTCCTGCTCGACGTGTCGATCGCGTCCGCGATCCGCCGCTACCAGGAGCGGCTGTGAGGCCCGCGGGCGGAGACGAGCCGACTCCCGCCGAGCGTCCCGCCTCGGGCGCCGACCGCTCGGGCTCGCGCCGCGTCGTCATCTCCTCGATCACCGGGCAGCCGATGAGCTGGGACGACCCGGAGGCCGCGCGTCGGCTGCGCCCCGACGACGCCCCGGTCCTGCCCGATCGCGTGCGCGACGAAGGGCCCGAGCCCGGCGCCGACGAGAGCAACGACGAGCGGATCACACGGGACGTCCCCCCGCACTGGGGAACGGGCGACTGAGCGCGCTCAGCCCCGCCCGAGCAGTGACCGGACCTGATGCGCCTGCGATCGGCGCATCCGCCGCAGAGCCTCCTCGGGCTCGAGCAGGGCGGCGTCGGTGATCTCGAGACGCTGGAGCGTCGTCGGCGCGACGTCGATCTCGACCGTGCCCGTCACCCAGATCTCCAACCGCCGCCGATAGCCGCCGACCACCCGGGCCACGCGCACGTCCCGCGGGCGGACGCCGCACTCCTCCCGGGTCTCGCGCGCCGCCGCCCGCTCGGGCGTCTCCCCGTGCTTCATGTAGCCCGACGGGCAGCCCCAGCGGTTGCCGCGCCAGAACCGGTTCTCGACCACCAGGATCCGGCCGTCGGGGGAGCGCAGGAGCGCGACCACGCCGATCAGGAAACGGGGCTGGGTGAGGAGCACCGCCCACCACTCGAGCTTGCCGCACGCGCGGCTCAGCAGGTGGGAGGACATGGCTGCAGTGTAGGAGCGCGCTCTGGACGTCCACGGAACGAGCGCCCGTAGAGTGCATGCCATGAACGACATCGCGAACACCGCAGACCTCAGGCCCGACAACGCCCTGTCGACCACGTCCCTCGTCGTCGTCGGCGCCGGCACCATGGGGGGCGCGTTCGCGACCGCCGCGCTCGCCGCGGGAGTCACCGCTCAGAATCTCCGCGTCGTCAACTCCTCGGAGACATCCTCGCGGCGCGCCGCCGAGCGCCTGGGCGTGACCGCCGGCACGATCGAGGACGTCGCCCAGGCCGACGTGGTCGTGATCGGCGTCAAGCCCTACCAGCTGCGCGCGACCCTGCCTCCCCTCGTCGGGCACCTCCGTCCCGAGACCGTCGTCATCTCGCTCGCGGCGGGCGCGACCCTGGAGAGCCTCACGCGCGACCTCGGCGGCCACGAGCGTCTCGTGCGCGCGATGCCGAACACGCCGATGGCCGTGGGGGAGGGCGTCACCGCCCTCATGTTCACCGACGCCGTGCCCGAGGAGCAGC
>DAMDHZ010000079.1:0-13563 GCA_032101665.1 Brachybacterium sp.
CAGCAGGCGCAGGTCGTTGCAGATCTTCGAGATCTTGACCGCGATGCGTTTGAGCACGCCGGAGAAGGTGACGAACGCGCCGGTGTCGCTCGTGGCCTCGACGAGGTCCGCGGCGACCACGAAGTCGATCCCCGTCAGCTCGGACAGCTCATGGGTCGCGCGCGCCGCGTAGCGAGGGTCCGCGGTGATCCCGGTGCCGATCGCGGTCGCCCCCAGGTTGATCTCCTGGAACAGCCGGGACGTCCGGGTGAGGCGTTCGACGTCCTCGTGGACGGTGGTCGCCCAGCCGTCGAACTCCTGGCCCAGCGTCATCGGCACCGCGTCCTGCATCTGCGTGCGGCCCATCTTGAGCTGCTGGGAGAACTCCCGGCCCTTGGCGCGCAGGGCGTTGATGAGCTCGTCCATCGCCGCGGCGAGGCCCGGGAAGGACAGCAGGATCGCGAGCCGCACGGCCGTGGGGTACACGTCGTTGGTGGACTGGCCCAGGTTCACGTGGTTGTTGGGGTGCAGGTGCTCGTACTCGCCCTTGGCGTGACCCATGATCTCGAGCGCGCGGTTGGCGATCACCTCGTTGGCGTTCATGTTCGTCGAGGTGCCCGCCCCGCCCTGGATCACGTCGACCACGAACTGGTCGAGGAGGGCGCCACCCGCGATCTCCTCGCACGCCTGCTCGATCGCGGCGGCGCGCGCGTCGTCGAGCGCGCCGAGTCCCTGGTTCGCGCGCGCGGCAGCGCGCTTGACCTGCGCGAGCGCCGCGATCAGGCGGGGGAAGTGGGCGAGCGGGACGTCGGTGATGCGGAAGTTCTCCTGTGCGCGCAGCGTCTGGACGCCGTAGTAGGCGTCGACGGGAACGTCCCTGTCGCCGAGCAGGTCGTGCTCGGTGCGCATCTGGGTCATGGCAGCGGTGTCCTCCTGACGGGTGGGGCCGGCGGCTCTGCCGGGCCCCGTCCACCCTAGTGCCCGCGGAGAGGACCGGAGGGCGGCCCGTACGATGGGCGGGTGCCCCGCGACCGCTCTCCCTTCACGCTGCGCGCCGCCCTGCGCCGGCAGGCGGTCCTGGTGGGCGCGCTCGTGGTGCTCGTCGCGATCGTCGCGATCGGCGCGACCGGCCGGGCCCCGCTCGCCGGGATGCTCCTGGCCGGCGAGCTCGTGGTCCTCGCGCTCCTGCGGGCGCTGCTGTCGGCACAGGCGGTGGGGGCGCTCGCCGTCCGGCCCCGCCCGGTGGACGTGACGATCATGCTCGTGCTCGCCGCAGGCCTGTTCGCCCTCGTGGGAGCGCCCAACCTCTGAACCCGGCCGGCGACGCACGTCGGCGTCGAGACGCCGCCCCTCAGCCCTCCTCGACGAGACGGACGATCCCGTCCTCGAGCCCGTAGACGCCGCCCGCGACCACGACCCGCCCGTCGGCGACGGCCTCGGCGACGATGGTGGATTCCCCGAGCAGGTCCTGCACGGTCCCCGCGACATGGCGGCGCACCGCATCGCGCGCCGGGTCCGTCGGATCGAGGTGGCCGCGGGTGAGGTCCACGAGGATCGGCATGGCGCCGGGCAGGTCGCCACCGCCCGCGAGATGGGCGACCGTCGCCGCGACGGCCCCGCACGACTCGTGACCGAGGACGAACACGACCTGCACGCCCAGCTCGGCGACCGCGAACTCGATCGAGGCCTGCGCCGATCCGGCGCGTCCGACCACCTGGCCCGCGTTGCGCACGACGAACACGTCGCCGAAGCCCTGGTCGAACAGCAGCTCGACGCTCGCACGCGAGTCCGAGCAGCCCAGCACGACCGCCGACGGGCTCTGCCCGCCCGCGAGCAGGTGACGGTGCGTCGGCGACTGATGCGGATGCGCGGGCGTGCCCGCGGCGAAGCGGCGATTGCCGGCGAGCAGGCGCTCGAGAGCGGCCCGCGGGGTGGCGTCGACGTCGTCGGCCGCGGCGTGGTCGGCGGGGGCAGAGGGCACGGTCATCGAGGGTCTCCGAGGGTGTGTGCGAGGCGGACGGCCAGTGTGACACGATCCTGCGGTGGCTACGGATCTCGCGCGTTTGCACGACGTGTTCGACCTCGCGATGCGCATCGGGGAGGGGATGCTCTCCAACGGTGCCCCGGCCTCCGAGGTCACCGCGACGATCCTGCGCGTGATCTCGGCCTCCGGCATCCGCAACGTGTCGGTCACCGTCACCTTCGACGAGGTCTCGATCTCGTACCTGCCCGACCGCGAGGCGGCGCCGTTCACGAGGATCCGTGCCGCCGGGTCGCGGGTCCAGGACTTCACCCGGCTCGAGGTGTACGAGCAGGTCACCGAGGACTACATCAGCGGTGCGATCGATCTCGAGACCGCTGCCGCCGAGGTCGCCGCGGTGCCCACGCGCGAGCGGGTCTACCCGTCCTGGCTCGTCACCGCGGGGCTCGCCGTGATGGGCGGCGCGGCGGCCTTCGGCCTCGGCGCCGGGGTGCTCACGACGATCGCCGCGACCCTCACGGCGATCGTGCTCGCGGTCCTCACCGAGACGCTGACCGCTCGGCGGCTCCCGCTCTTCTACATCCAGGTGGCCGGCGGCTTCGTCGCCGCGATCGCGGCCGTCGTCGTGCATCTCATCGAGCCCGACGAGAACTCCTCTGTCGTGGTGGTCGCATGCCTGATCATCCTGCTCGCCGGGCTCACCTCGCTGGGCGCCATGCAGGACGCGATCACCGGCTGGTACGTCACGGCCTCCGCCCGGATCCTCGAGACCTTCATGCTCACGATCGGCCTGGTGATCGGCGTCCGCGCGGGGATCCTCGTCGCCGAGATGTTCCGCGCCGACGTCGCCGTGTCCGCCTCGATGCCCGTCAGCCTCGCGGGTCTGCTGGCCCTCGTGGTCTCCGGGCTCTTCCTGGGCCTCGGCTACGCGATCAGTGTGCAGACCCCGCCCCGCTCTCTCGCCTGGTGCGCCGTCATCGCCGCCCTCACCTCGGTCGCGTCCAACCTCGTGGTCTCCGTCGGCCTCGACCGGGTGTGGGCGGTGGGGCTGACCGCGGCCGGTGCCGGCGCCCTCGCCGCGGTCCTCGCGGAGCGGGTCAAAGCGCCCACGCTCACCTTCGTGATGGCCGGGGTGATCCCGATGGTGCCGGGCAGCCGCATCTACCGCGGTCTGCTCGCGATCGGGACGGACCTCGCAGAGGGCGCGGGCTGGCTGTTCGAGGCCGTCGAGATCGCCGTCGCGCTCGCCGCGGGCGCCGTGCTCGGCCAGCTCGTGGCCGCGCGGATCCTGCGCATGACGGGTCGGGCGGTCTCGTCGTTCACGCCGGTGATTGCGGCCCCGTTCACGACGCTGCGACGCCGGCGGCAGGTGGCGGCCGGACGTCCCCGCGCGGGCCGTCGCGGCGGCGCTACCATGACGGGCGAGCGGACAGTGCTGTCCCCGTCCTCACCGGCCGGGCCCGAGCGCGCCGTCCAACGGGAGGAGACCCCATGAGCACCCAGACCATCGTCGCGACGGGTTCCTACACCACGGGCGAGGGCCGCGGCCCGGGCATACGGCTGTTGTCCCTGGACCGGGAGGAGCTGACCGCGAACAGCCTGGCCGAGGTCGCCCTGGACGATCCCACGTTCCTGCTGTGGAGCCCGGACGGGACGATGCTGTACGCGGTCCACGAGACCTCGCCCACGGTCGTCACCGCTCTGCGGATCGGCCCGGACGGCTCGTCCGCCGAGGTGGCCGGCTCGCTCGACCTGACGGGATCCGGTGGCTGCCACCTGGCCTTCGGCATCGCGGCGGGCACCCTGATCGTGACGGACTACGGCTCGGGCATGGTCGAGGTCGTCGGTCTCGACGCCGACGGGGTCCCCACCCGGGTGATCGACGTCTGCGACCACTCGGGCTACCTGCCCCAGCGCACGGCGCACCCGCACCAGGCCACCATCCTGCCCGGCACCGGGCTCCTGGGGGTGACCGACCTGGGTCTCGATCGCGTGTACCTCTACCGCCAGCAGCCCTCGGGCGAGATCGATCTCGCCGGGGAGATCACGGCGGGCCGGTTCTCCGGCCCGCGGCATCTCGCGGCCGATCACGAGAGCCTCGTGCTGTACCTCGCGTGCGAGATCACGGGCGAGATCACCGACGCGGTGCGGAGCCCCGCGAACGGCGAGGCCGACGAGCCGTCGTGGACGGTGCGGCGCCCGCTGCCCGCGAGTGGCACCGGCGTTCCCAACGAGGTCTCGCACCTCGAGATCTCCGGCCACGAGAACCACCTGTTCGTCGCCAACCGCGGCCCCGACACCCTCGCGGCCTTCAACCTCGGGATGATGCGCCCCGAGCTCGTCGCAGAGATCCCCGTCGGCGCGCATCCGCGCCACTTCACGCGCATCGACGACCTCATCCTGGTCGCCGCCCAGCACGGGGACCGCATCGACCTGGTGCGGTGGAACGGCCACGGGTTCGAGGCCGCGGCCGAGCCGATTCCGGCGCCATCGATATCCTGCATCGTGCCCCGTCCCTGAACGGACGACCGCGGCCCACGCGGCCCGGCACGCGGCGCCCGACCCGGCCCGGATCGGGCGCCCCCGACCCCCCTGAGAGGACTTCCGCCGCGATGACCGATCTGCACCGCACCGCCGATGCCGTGACCCCTGCGCTCTCCGAGGCGCCCGACCGAGCGACCGCGGCGGCGTCCGTGCGCGACGCCTTCGCGACGGCCTACGGCACCGAGCCCGAGGGCGTGTGGTCGGCTCCCGGCCGCGTCAACATCATCGGCGAGCACGTCGACTACCAGGACGGCCTGTGCCTCCCGATGGCGATCTCCCATCGCTGTTTCGTGGCGGCTGCCCGCACCGACACGGGCACCCTGCGCCTGCGCTCCGTGCAGAGCGACGAGACGATCGAGGCGCCCGTGGACGGTCTCGCCCCGGGGTCGGTGCAGAGCTGGGGCGCGTACGTGGCCGGCGTGCTGTGGGCGCTCGGCGAGCAGGGTGAGGGCGATGTGCCGTCCACCGGGCTCGACATCCTCGTCGACGGCCACGTGCCGCTCGGCTCGGGACTGTCCTCGTCCGCGTCGCTCGAGTGCGCGGCCGCGGAGGCGTTCGACGCGCTCCTCTCGCTCGGCACCACCCGGCTCGACCGGGTGCGGGCGTGCATCACCGCCGAGACCGAGTTCGCGGGCGCCTCGACGGGCGGCCTCGATCAGTCCGCGTCCGTGCTGTGCACCGCCGGGCACGCCCTGCTGCTGGACTGTCGCGACTTCTCGACCCAGGTGGTGCCATGGGACCTGGCGTCCCAGGGCCTCGCGCTGCTGATCTGCGACACCCGCGCCGAGCACTCGCACGTCGACGGGGAGTACACCGCGCGGCGACGCGACAGCGAGCGCGCGGCGGAGCTGATCGGCGTGGACTCCCTGCGCGATGTCGATCCGGCTCGGCTCGACGAGGCCCTCGCCCGGATCGACGACGAGGTCGTGCGCCGGCGCGCACGCCACGTCGTGACCGAGATCCAGCGGGTGCGCGACGTCGCGGCCCTGCTGGAGGAATCCTCGGTGCGCGACCGGGTCGACGAGCTCGGCGTCCTCCTGAACGCGTCCCACGACTCCCTGCGCGACGACTACGAGGTCACCGTGCCCGCGCTCGACATCGCCGTGGACGCGGCGCGCGAGGCGGGCGCCCACGGCGCCCGGATGACCGGTGGCGGCTTCGGCGGCAGCATCATCGCCCTCGTGGAGGCGGACCGGTTGGGGTCGGTGGCCGCCGCGATCGCGCAGGCCTTCGACCGTGAGCAGCTCACCGCGCCCGAGCTCTTCGTCGCGCTGCCCTCGGACGGGTCCGGCCGGGACCTCTGAGCGCGGGCGCGGGGCCTGCGGCGGGAGGGATGCCGCGCCGTCCTAGGACCCGTCGGCGCCCTCGGGCTCGCTCTCGAGCCAGGCGTCCACTCGGCGCAGCATGCCGCGCTTCTCGCCCTCCGGGGCGCGGGAGGCACGGATCGAGGAGGCCGCGAGATGCGCGAGCTCCGCGTCGGTGAGCCCGATCTCCCGCGCGGTCTCGTACTGGTCAAGCAGACGGGAGCCGAACAGCAGCGGGTCGTCGGCGCCGAGCGCGACGGTCGCCCCCGCGGACAGCAGCCGGCGCAGGGGGACGTCGGCCGCGGCGTCGAGGACCCCGAGGGCCGCGTTCGAGGCCGGGCAGATCTCCAGCGCGATGCCGCGCTCGACGATCCCCTCGAGCAGGCGCGGGTCCTCGGCCGCGCGGACCCCGTGTCCCAGGCGGTCGGGGTGGAGGGACTCGACGACATGGCGCACGTGCGCGGGTCCCAGCAGCTCGCCGCCGTGGGGGACGCTCGCGAGCCCCGCGTCCCGCGCGATCCGGAAGGCCGGCGCGAACTCGGCCGTGTCCCCGCGGCGCTCGTCGTTGGACAGACCGAAACCGACCACCTCGCCGGCGTGCCGGGCCGCGAGGCGCGCGAGGGTCCGGGCGTCGAAGGGGTTGCGGGTGCGGGACGCGGCCACGATGATCCCGATGCTCACGCCGGTCGCGACCTCGGCCGAGCGCGCCTCGTCGAGCACGATCTCGAGCGCCGGGGTGATGCCGCCGACGAAGACGGCGTAGCTCGTGGGGTCGACCTGCAGCTCGAGGCGCACCGAGCCCTCGGCGGCGTCGTCCTCGGCCGCCTCGCGCACGATGCGCCGCATCGCCGCCTCCGAGTCGACCACGACCCGGGCAGCGTCGTAGTGGCGCTGGAAGCGGAACCAGCCCCGTGCGTCGGGCTCGACCTGGAGCGCCTCGGACTGCGCGAGCCCCCGTGGCAGGCGGACCCGCCGGGCCGCCGCCATGTCGATGAGCGTGGTCCGGCGCATCGATCCCGTGAAGTGCAGGTGCAGGTGCGCCTTGGGCAGCGCGCGCAGATGGCGCCGCCCGGGCGGCGTCGATCGACGATCCGCCGCGAGGGGCCCTGACGACGGCTCGGGCGTCACCGGGCCAGCAGCGCGGCCACCCGGTCGATGCCCTCGGCGAGGTCCGCGTCGGCCAGGGCGTAGGAGAAGCGCAGGTGACCGGGGGCGCCGAACGCCTCGCCCGGCACCGCGGCGACCTCGGCGTGCTCGAGGATCGCCGCGGCGAGCTGCCCGGAGGTCTCGACCCGCCGGCCGCCGATCTCGCGGCCCAGCACGCTCGTGACATCGGGGAACACGTAGAACGCGCCCTCGGGCACGGGGACGCGGAAGCCGTCGATCGCGGACAGCCGCTCGAGGATCGCGCGACGTCGGCGATCGAACGCGGCACGCATCTCCTCGACCGCATCGAGCGGGCCCTCGAGCGCGGCGATCGCGGCCCGCTGGGCGACGTTGTTGACGTTCGACGTGAGGTGGGACTGGAGGTTCGCGGCGGCGGCGACGATGTCGCGTGACCCGATCGTCCACCCCACCCGCCAGCCCGTCATCGCGAAGGTCTTGGCCACGCCGTTGAGCAGGACGCACGTGTCGGCGAGCTCGGGCACGGCGCCCAGCACCGACGTGAACTCGACGCCGTCGTAGGTCAGGTGCTGGTAGATCTCGTCGGAGACCACCCAGATGCCGTGCTCGAGGGCCCACTGCCCGAGCGCGGTGATCTGCTCGCGGCTCATGACGGCGCCCGTGGGGTTGGACGGCGAGCACAGCAGGACCGCGCGCGTGCGCTCGGTGCGTGCGGCCTCGAGCTGGTCGATGGTGGGCAGATATCCCTGCTCGACCCCTGCGAAGACCTCGACCTCTCGCGCGCCCGCCAACCGGATGGCCTCCGGGTAGGTGGTCCAGTACGGCGCGGGAAGGATCACCTCGTCGCCCGGGTCGAGCAGGGTCGCGAACGTCTGATAGACGGACTGCTTGCCGCCGTTGGTCACGAGCACCTGCGACGGGTCGACCTCGACGCCGTCGGTGCGGGCTGTCGCGTCGGCGATGGCCCGGCGCAGCTCGGGCAGGCCCGCCGTGGGGGAGTAGCGGTGGTTGCGGGGATCGGCGGCCGCCTCCTGGGCCGCGGCGACGATGTGCGCGGGCGTGGGGAAGTCCGGCTCCCCGGCGCCGAAGCCGATCACAGGATGACCCGCGGCCTTGAGCGCCTTGGCCTTGGCATCGACCGCGAGGGTCGCCGACTCGGCGATCGCGCCGACCCGACGCGAGACCCGGCCATGGAGAGCGAAGGGGGCGGCGGACTCGGGGCTGCGACCTGTCGTGTTCACCCGGCCTATGGTGTCAGAGCCGTGAAGCCCCCGCCAGGATCTCCGGGCCCAGCCCGCGCCGCCGCCCGCCGGCCGCGGCGGATGTGACCTGGGGCGCGATGCGGCCCGATGATTCGCACCGCTGGGCCGTCATGGCTATGCTGTACGTCGGTCCCGTGCGCTGTGGCGCCGGGACGAAGGGCAGTGGCGCAATTGGTAGCGCAGCGGTCTCCAAAACCGCAGGTTGCAGGTTCGAGTCCTGTCTGCCCTGCTCATCCGCCCGGGTCAGCCCGGGCGGGAGCCGATGACCTCGATGAGATCGGACGGACCAGACGTGAGTTCCAGCCAGCAGGCCACCTCGTCGCGGATCTCGGACGGTCCCGACGCGCCGCGGGCGAGTCGGAACCCTGTTGCAGCGATCGTGCTGTTCGTCCGCCAGGTCGTCGCCGAGCTCAAGAAGGTCGTCATCCCGACGCGCAGTGAGCTGCTGACCTACACGGTCACGGTGCTCGGCTTCGTCTTCGTGATGATCCTCATCGTGTTCGGGCTCGATGTCGCCTTCGGCTGGCTCGCCCGGATCGCCTTCACCACCGGCGGTCTCGGCAGCTGACCGGCGGGCGCAGCCCGACCATCCCGCCCGCCGGGCGGCAGATCCCGATCCACAGCCGGACAGAAAGCAGGTTCACGGTGGCAGACGAGCAGGGCAGCCAGACCCCCGAGGCGGACGCCGACTCCTTCGACGACACCCTCGCCTTCTCCGCACGCGAGGAGGGGGACGCCGCGACACCCGTCGAGGAGGCCGCCGACGTGACCGTCGCGGACGGGATCGCCGGCGACGAGATCACGGACGGCGCCGCCGACGAGGAGCCCGCGGGCACCTCCCTCGAGCCCTCGACCCCCGAGGCCTCCTTCGAGATCACCGACGACGAGACCCTCGGCGCCGCGGCCGGCACCCCCGTGTCCGAGCTTCCCGAGGCCGACGCGCCGAGCGCGGAGGCGCCCGCGGGAGAGGCGGGAGAGACCGTCCCGGCCGAGGAGGACCCGGTCGCGGTCCTGCGCCGCCAGCTGCGCAGCGCCCCCGGCGAGTGGTACGTCGTCCACTCCTACTCCGGTCACGAGAACCGCGTGAAGACCCAGCTCACCACGCGCATCGAGACCCAGGACATGGAGGACTACATCTTCCAGGTCGAGGTCCCGATGGAGGACGCGACCGAGATCAAGGGCGGCCAGAAGAAGGTCGTGCGCCGCGTGCGCATCCCCGGTTACGTGTACGTCCGCATGGACATGACCGAGGGTTCGTGGCGCGTCGTGCGCGACACCCCCGGGGTGACCGGCTTCGTCGGCAACGCGACCGACCCGACGCCGCTCAGCTTCGACGAGATCTTCTCGGTGCTCGCCCCTTCCGTGGGCCTGCCGGAGAAGAAGCGCTCGTCCTCGTCCTCGTCGGCCAAGTCGCAGGCCGCGCAGAAGATGCCCGACTTCAGGGTCGGCGAGTCGGTGACCGTCATGGACGGTCCCTTCGAGACCATGCCCGCCTCGATCGCCGAGATCGACGAGCACAACCAGAAGCTCCGGGTGCTCGTGTCCATCTTCGGACGCGAGACCCCGGTGGAGCTGGGCTTCGACCAGGTCACCAAGATCTGATCGTCCCCGCTCCCGTGTGACCTGACCGATGGCCGAGCCCGCACGGGCCCGACCATCGTTCGGTGGCCGGTCGTCCTCGCGCGACCGGCCCGATCCCGGCCCCGCGTCGGGGTCAGCAGTGGGAGGGGCCCCTCGGGACCCCGCCCGGACCACGACAAGTAAGGAAGAGCAATGCCTCCCAAGAAGAAGGTCGCGAGCATCATCAAGCTCCAGATCCAGGCCGGCGCGGCCACCCCTGCGCCGCCCGTGGGTCCGGCGCTCGGTGCCGCCGGCGTCAACATGATGGAGTTCGTCAAGGCGTACAACGCCGCGACCGAGCACCAGCGCGGGAACATCATCCCCGTCGAGATCACCGTGTACGAGGACCGTTCGTTCACGTTCGTCACCAAGACCCCGCCGGCGGCGGAGCTCATCAAGAAGGCCGCGGGCCTCCAGAAGGGTTCGGCCACCCCGCACACCGACAAGGTGGGCTCGGTGACGATGGCACAGGTCCGCGAGATCGCGGAGACCAAGATGCCGGACCTGAACGCGAACGATATCGATGCGGCCGCGAAGATCGTGGCCGGGACCGCCCGGTCCATGGGCATCACGGTGGAGGACTGAGACTGATGGCATTCCGCAGCAAGGCGTACAAGGACGGCGCGGCCAAGGTCGAGGAGGGGCGTCTGTACGCTCCGCTCGACGCCGTGCGTCTGGCACAGAAGACCTCCGCCACCAAGTTCGACGCGTCCGTCGAGGTCGCGATGCGACTGGGCGTCGACCCCCGCAAGGCGGACCAGATGGTCCGTGGCACGGTCAACCTGCCCCACGGCACCGGCAAGACCGCTCGCGTGATCGTGTTCGCGTCCGGCCCGCAGGCCGAGGCCGCGCGTGAGGCCGGCGCCGACGAGGTCGGCGACGACGAGCTCATCGAGAAGGTCGCCGGCGGGTGGACCGACTTCGACGCGGCCGTCGCCACGCCGAACCTGATGGGCAAGGTCGGCCGTCTGGGCCGCGTGCTGGGCCCCCGTGGCCTCATGCCGAACCCCAAGACGGGCACCGTCACGATGGACACCGCCAAGGCCGTGTCCGACATCAAGGGCGGCAAGATCGAGTTCCGTACCGATCGTGCGGCGAACCTGCACTACATGATCGGCAAGACCTCGTTCAGCGACACGCAGCTCGTGGAGAACTACGTCGCGGCGCTCGAGGAGATCCTGCGCCTCAAGCCGTCGAGCTCCAAGGGCCGCTACATCACGAAGATCACCGTGTCCACCACCATGGGCCCGGGCATCCCGGTCGACGTGAGCCGCACCCGCAACCTCACCGAGGACACCGACGAGGCCTGATCCTCCCGGTTCCTGCGACGACGCCCCGCCCACCTCCTGGTGGGCGGGGCGTCGTGCTGTGCGGGGGAGCGGCGCGGGCCTTCGCGTGCGGCGAGTTCCTGTGCGTGGGACATCGGTGGGGCCTCGTCCCGTGCGCGCACCGCTGCGGACGGACGACGGCGGCCGCCCCCGCACGGGGACGGCCGCTGTCGCGGGGGTGGCGGTCAGGCCTTGCCGAGCTCCCGCTCGAGCTCGGGATCGATCGGGTCGACGAACTCGGCGGTGTCGTCGGCCTCCGCGGAAGCCTCCGCCTTCTGCTCGGCCGTCTCGATGCTCTCGGGGTCCGGGGCGCCTGCCGGGCTCACGACCGAGGCGCCGTGCGCCCTGGTGTACCCGACCTCGCCCTCGTAGGCGTCGGCGATGAGCTCCTTGAGCTCGGCCACGAGCGGCTCCTTGGGGTTGGCCGGGGTGCACTGGTCCTCGAACGCCCGGTACGCGAGCGTGTCGATGGTCGCGTCCAGGTGCTCCCGGGTCACGCCGTTGGCCTTGAGGCTGAGCTCGATGCCCAGGTCCTCACCGAGCCTGGTGACCTCGTCGATGAGCGACTGCACGCCCTCCTCGACGGTCGAGGCAGGGAATCCCATGAACCGCGCGAAGTCCGCGAGGTCCTGGTCGGCCCGGTACGACTCGTACTTGGGGAAGATCGCGTGCTTGAACGGACGCGTCGCGTTGTACCGGATCACGTGCGGCAGGAAGATCGCGTTGGTGCGTCCATGGGCGATGCTGAACTCGGCGCCGCACTTGTGCGACAGCGAGTGCACGATGCCCAGGAACGCGTTGGCGAACGCCATGCCGGCCATGGCCGACGCGTTGTGCATCTTCTCCTTGGCGTCGAGGTCGTTGTCGAGCACCGCGGCCCGGAGGTTGGTGAAGATCAGCTGCGCCGCCCGCAGAGACAGGCCCCGGGTGTAGTCGCTCGCCATCGTCGAGACGTAGGACTCGATCGAGTGGGTGAGTGCGTCCATGCCGGAGTCGGCCGCCGTGCGCCGCGGCACCGTGTCGACGAACTGGGCGTCCACGATCGCGACGTGCGGGGTCACCGCGTAGTCGGCGATCGGGTACTTCACGTGCGTCTCGGAGTCCGTGATGACCGCGAACGGGGTGCACTCCGAGCCGGTGCCCGAGGTGGTCGGGATCGCCACGAACTGCGCCTTCTTGCCGAGCTTGGGGAAGCGGTAGGTGCGCTTGCGGATGTCCATGAACTTCTGCTTCATGCCGAAGTAGGACGCCTCGGGCTCCTCGTAGAACAGCCACATGCCCTTGGCGGCGTCCATCGCGGAGCCGCCGCCGAGCGCGATGATGCAGTCGGGCTCGAAGTCCCGCATGTGCGAGGCGCCCTTGAACACCGTCTCCGAGGTCGGGTTGGGCTCGACGTCGGAGAAGATCGTCCAGGCCACCTCGTCCTTGCGCTTCTTGAGGTGGTCGATCAGGACGTCCACGTAGCCGAACTGGACCATGCCCGGGTCCGACACGATGAACACGCGGTTGATGGCCGGCATCTTCTGCAGGTACTGGACCGAGTAGCGCTCGAAGTAGGTCTTCGGGGGCACCTTGAACCACTGCATGTTGTTCCGCCGTTCTGCGATCCGCTTGACGTTGATGAGGTCGATGGCCGAGACGTTGCGCGAGACGGAGTTGTGGCCGTAGGAGCCGCAGCCGAGGGTCATCGAGGGGATCAGCCCGTTGTAGACGTCGCCGATGCCGCCCAGCGCGCTGGGGGAGTTGACGATGATGCGGCACGCCTTCATCCGCAGCCCGAACTCGCGCTCGAGCTCGGCGTCGCGCGCATGCAGCACGGCCGTGTGTCCCAGGCCGCCGAACTCGAGCATCCGGGCCGCGAGGTCCAATCCCTCCTCGGGTCCCGAGACGACCTTCATGCCGAGCACGGGGCACAGCTTCTCGCGCGAGAACGGGTGCTCCTCGCCGACACCCTCGATCGGGGCCAGCAGCAGCTTGGTGCCCTCGGGGACGTCGATGCCGGCGCCCTCGGCGATGGCCTGGGCACTCTGGCCGACGACGGACGCGACCACCGAGCCGGTCTCCGTGATCATGAAGGCCTCGAGCTTCTCGGCCTCGGCGGGGGTGACGACGTGGGTGCCGAACTTCTCGAACTCGGCGATGACCTCGTCGGCGATCTCCTGATCGATGAACACGGCCTGCTCGGAGGCGCAGATCATGCCGTTGTCGAAGGTCTTGGACAGGATCAGGTCGTTGACGCTGCGGGCGATCTTGGCGCTCTTGTGGATGTAGACGGGCACGTTGCCGGGGCCGACGCCGAGAGCGGGCTTGCCGGTCGAGTACGCCGACTTGACCATGCCCGAGCCGCCCGTGGCGAGCGTGAGCGCGACCGTCGGGTGGTTGAGCAGCGCGGTGGTCGCGTCGATCGACGGGTGCTCGAT
>DAMDHZ010000080.1:0-3010 GCA_032101665.1 Brachybacterium sp.
CGGGTGTGGCGGGATGAGGGGAGCCATCGACGCCGCCGCACCCTGTCGGCAGCACAGGACCGTCCGACCCGGGAGTCCGGGCGCGCTCATCGCGCTCCGGCCACTCGGCCCTCGAACCATCCCGTCGAATCCTCATGCCCCTCATTCTTTCGAGGGGGACTGACACACGAGATCCCCCTCGGACACGCGGTCTAAGAATGTGGACAACCCTGCACGGGGAGGAAACGATGAGCGCGGTAGCGGCCGAGAGTCCGAGCCGTTCTTGACGCGGCCCACGGCGGGAAGTAATCGGCTTCGTGCCGGAAGGAAACAGGTTCCCTGCGCGGGTGGAATGGGGTGACGCGGATGCGCACGGGTGCTGTGACACCCAGGAAGCCATCAGAACTTAGGCGCAAGCGACGCGCCGATACGCGGACGTCTCATCACCATCGTCAGAAGAAGGACTCCCCCGTCGCATCGGTAACACAGCTCATGGCGGAATATCACATTCGTGCGACGAATCGAGACCGCAGTTGACGGCGGAATTCTCACAGGATTCCACCCGAGAACGCCATCTCGATGGCGCCGCGGCCTTGACACCGACTCCCCACGGCACGGACGCGACGGCGCAGTACCACGCCATCGCGTCGGCTCCGTGCGCCGGGCCATGAGAAATGCTGCACGCAAGGCCGCACCGCAACATCACAGATGCCGTACTTCGCCAGCGGCGTGTCGACTTCCGTCACTCCCTAGACGCCCCTCGGATAGACGACCACCCCGTCCGCCTCCGTCACCGCACCGGCACTGAGTCGGGCGTCCTCTGCCCGACCCGCTCCGAGGAGGTGGAGGACCGTCTCACCGTGCGCGAGCAGGTGGTCGGCGATGATCCGCCGGTGGCATCGCCACCACACCGCCTCTGAGCACATGATCGCCACGGGGCGCGGGAACGACCACGCGTGCAGGTCGTCGAGGGCGTCGACGAACTCCGCGGACAGCGCATGGTCGGCGTAGTTGTGGAAGCTGCGGTTCTGCCACCACGCGTTGCGCTCGAACGGCACGTCCCTGCTCACGGGGCGTCGCCCGGTGAGACCGCGGAACCACCGGTACGTGATCCCCTCGCGCTCAAGGACGGCGGAGAGAGACTCCTCGTCGAACTGCGGCTGCGCCCTCGACCCGGGCAGCTTGCGCACGTCGGCGACACCCCCGATGCCGGCCTCCCGCAGCAGATCGAGGAACTCCTCGATCGTGTGGTTCGAGTGACCGACGGTGGCGTACGGACGTGCTCCGCCCAAATCCGGCGCCGCAGTGTCCCCGTCCACTGGCATCCCTCCTCCCGGCCGACGTCACACGACCACTCTCCCAGGTCAGAGAGCGTTGGCCCACTCATCCACGGACACGACGTCTGCCTGGCCCACGGTCGACAGCACGACCTCACTCGTCGAGATGCCACCCAGCACCCGGCGGTCGACGCCACCATGGGCGCGCGCCGCCTCGAGAGCGCGCCGCACGGCCGCCGCGACCGCGGTCTCGAAGCCGGAGCAGCCGATGATGCCGTTCTGGACGTCCATGAGAAGCAGGGCGGTCGTCACCGGATGACCTTTCGTTCGTCGACCCGGGGCCGGGATTTAGCCAGCCGAACCTGTGCAGCTTAGGCTGTCGATATGGCTGACATCTCCGCCGATACCGCTGCCCGCTCCGGCTCGGCGCTCCAGGTCGCGATCGACCTTCGTGCCGTCGTCGCGCGGCTGCTGAGACAGTTCCGCGAGGCGGGCGCCGATTCCGCCATCACCCCCTCCCAAGCTTCTGCCCTGACTCGCCTCGGCAAGGGCGGCGTGTCGACCGTGAGCGCCCTCGCCGCCGCCGAGAAGGTCCGGCCGCAGTCGATGGCGGCGACCGTCGAGGCGCTCGAGTCGGCCGGCTTCGTCACCCGCAGCCAGGACCCCCACGACGGCCGACGCCAGATCGTGGATCTCACCGACGCCGGATGGGAACGCCTCGAGGGCCAGAAGGAGGCCGGCGCCGCCTGGCTCGAGGAGACGCTCACCTCCCGCGTGAGCGCTGAGGAGCTGCGCACCATCGCGGCCGCGACCGCCGTCCTCGAACGGGTGCTCGCCTGATGCTCGCGCCGGCACCGGCCGACCGCTTCGATCGACGGCTGCTCGCACCGATGATGCTCGGCGCCGTCCTCAATCCCATCAACACCGCGATCATCGCCGTCGCGCTCACGCCCATCGGCATCGCCCTCGGCGCCCCCGCCTCGGAGACGGTGTGGCTCGTCTCGGGTCTCTATCTCGCGACCGCGATCGGCCAGCCCCTGGTCGGGCGTCTCGTGGACATCTTCGGCGTCAAGCGCATCTTCCTCGCCGGCGGCGGCCTCGTCGCGATCGCCGGCCTGATCGGGCTGCTCGCCCCGCACTCGCACGACAGCGTCTGGTGGCTCGTCGCGGCGCGGGTGCTGCTCGGGCTGGGCACGTGCGCGGGCTATCCCGCAGCGATGCACATGATCCGGGCGGAAGCACAGCGCACAGGCCTGTCCTCGCCCGCCGGGATCCTGACCGCCCTGTCCGTCACCACGCAGACCGTGTCCGTGATCGGTCCGACGCTCGGTGGTGTGCTCATCGCCGCATGGGGATGGAGGGCGACGTTCGCGGTGAACCTCCCGCTGGGCCTCGCGAGCCTCGTCCTGGGCTGGGTCGTGTTCCCCCGCACCACGGGTCTCGAGCCGGCGCGCGAGGACCGGCCCGGCATCGACGGGCGCGGCATCGTCTTGTTCACGATGGCGATGCTGGCTCTGCTCGTGTTCCTGCTCAACATCTCGGCCGGCATGCTCTGGGTGCTCGCGATCGCGCTCGTCGCCGGCACCATGCTCGTGTGGTGGGAGCTGCGCACCTCCCAGCCGTTCATCGACGTCCGCGTGCTGGCCGGCAACGGGCCGCTGCTGCGCACCTATCTGCGCTCGCTGCTGACGATGACCATCTCGTACACCTTCGTCTACGGGTTCACCCAGTGGCTCGAGGACGGGCGAGGGCTC
>DAMDHZ010000080.1:3020-13403 GCA_032101665.1 Brachybacterium sp.
ACGACCGCGGGGCTCGTGCTGCTGCCCGTGTTCGCGGCGGGCATCGCGGTGGCGATCAGCTTCGGGCGCCGACCCGAGGTGACATGGAAGCTCATGATCGGCTCCGTCGCCCAGCTGCTGGCCGGCGTCCTCGTGCTGTTCATGACCGGCGCCTCGCCGATCTGGTTCCTCGTGGCCGCGATGCTCGT
The DNA here is from genome assembly GCA_032101665.1 of Brachybacterium sp. Classification (GTDB taxonomy): domain Bacteria; phylum Actinomycetota; class Actinomycetes; order Actinomycetales; family Dermabacteraceae; genus Brachybacterium. Next base: position 3,209 of record DAMDHZ010000080.1, read on the forward strand.
GCTCGGCATCCCCCAGGGGCTCAACAACCTCGCGATCCAGAACTCTCTCTACGTCCAGGCCGATCCGGACCGCATCGCCTCCTCGGCGGGGCTGCTGCGCACCTTCATGTATCTCGGCGCGATCGTCGCCTCGATCGTCTACGGCAACGTCTACGGGGCGCGCGCCACGACGGGCGGGCTGCACGTGCTGGGCGGAGTGGTCATCGGCATCTCGATCATCTTCTTCCTGCTCACCGCGTTCGACAGGAGCCTGCGCGCCGTGGGGCGGACGGTGCCAGGGGACGTCCAGGTGACGTGCGATCGGACGCCCGCCGAGCACGAGTGAGGGACGCACCGCAGTGGGCAACGACCACGAGGCGTGTGCCGCGACGGGGGCGAGATAGGCCGCCCGGTGACGGCCGGTGCGGCCAGGCCCTCGGCATGGCGTATCTCAACGGGCTCGGGGAGAGGCGCTGTCCAAGGGCGCGGCCTCCGCGGACGTGGCCGCGGGCGCGACATCACCGTCGTCAGGGCGACGGATGCCGTCAGCTCCCGTCGAGCGTCGTGGTAATCTCAGCCGCCGCCCGCTCGAGCGGCTCGGCGAACGCGAGGAGCTCCTCCCGCGACACCAAGGCGGCGACGGTCGAGACGCTGATGCCACCGATCGGCTGCCGGTCACGGTCGAACACGGGCACCGCGATGCAGCGGATCTGCCGCTCGTTCTCGCCGTCATCGATGGCGAATCCCCGTTCCCGCACCACCTGCCCGTCGGCCAGCAGCGCATCGATGTCCGTGATGGCGCGGTCGGTCACGGGCGGAAGCCCGTTGCGTTCGGCGTACCCGCGCACCTCCTCCTCCGGAAGGTGCGCGAGGATCGCCTTGCCGAGCCCCGTGCAGTGCAGCTGGACCATCACCCCGGGACGCGACGCCATGCGGATGGATTGGTCCGGTCCCTCGACCTTGTCGACATAGACAGCTCGATCCCCGGAGCGCAGCGCGAGGTGCACGGTCTGGTCGACCTGCTCCTGCAGTCGCGTGAGCACGGCGCGAGCGTCCTTGCTCTGATCGGTCGCCTCGACACGGGCAGCGAGTATGCGCAGGTTCGTGTCGGGCCGATAGAGGCCGGCCGCGTCACGCGCGACATAGCCGTTGGCGATGAGCTCGCCGAGAAGACGGTACACGCTGGTCTTGGCCAGACCGGTGCAGGCCACCACGTCACTCAGGCGATGTACGCCGGGAGCTCGGGACACAGCCTCGAGGACGAGCAGGAGCTTCGCCGTCGCCTTCGGACTCGGCGCGCTCGGCGGGCAGCTGGTGGGATCCATCTGACTAGGATAGCGAACATGGTCCTTAAGAAGGAACGAAGTTCCGTCTGACGGACCGACGATGGTGCGCCATCCGGGGCGCCCGATTCCGACTCTCTCCGAGGAGTGCCCATGACGACCTACGAGACCTTGACGAGCACGCTCGCGGACATCCCCTTTCTTCCCGTCATCCGCACCGGATCGCAGAGCGATGCGCTCGCCGCGGTCACTGCACTCTGTGAGGGAGGAATCGACGTCATCGAGATCACCGCGACGATCGACGGCTGGCGAGAGGTGATCGCGCAGGTCCGGGCGGAGCACCCCGGCGTGCTCGTGGCAGCCGGCACGATCGTCGACGCGGCCGGAGCCCGTGACGCGATCGCCCTCGGGGTGGATTTCATCGTGTCCCCGGGCTCCTTCCCCGCCGTGACCACCGCCGCCGAGAAGGCATCCATCCCCTTCGTGCCCGGGATCCTGACGCCCACGGAGCTGTTCAGCACGCCCCAGCACGGGCTCGTCAAGCTCTTCCCGGCATCGCTCGGCGGGCCGGGATATCTGACAGGTCTGCTCGCCCTGAACCCCGGTGTCGGTGTCATCCCCACGGGAGGGATCCGAGCGAAGGACATCCCGGCGTGGAAGCAGGCAGGCGCTCTGGCAGCGGGCATGGGCGTCAAGAGCGCCGCCCAGGCGACCGAGATCCTCACCGACATCGCGGGCGCATGAGCCCGCACGCTCCCGTGGTCGCATGCATTGGCGAGTGCATGCTCGAACTGCGCCAGACCGGCCACCGGCAGCTCGCGCTCGGGTACGCGGGCGACACGTACAACACCGCGTACTACCTGACCGCCTCGCACGAGGCGGCGGACGTCCAGTACGTGACCGTCGTCGGCGAAGACGTTCACAGCACGGAGATGCTCGACGAGTTCGCCGCCCATGGCGTCGGCACCCGGTGGATCGATCGGCACCCCAGCCGCATCCCCGGGCTCTACCTCATCGATCTCGACCAGCACGGCGAACGCACTTTCACCTATTACCGGTCCGAGAGCGCGGCACGCACGCTGTTCGACGAGCGATTCACCGCACGCCATGCCGCCCAGATCGCTCGCGCCGACATGCTCTACCTCTCGGGCGTGACGCTCTCGATCCTGACCGACGATGCCCGCGAGCGACTCCTGGACACGCTGCGGACAGCGCGGGAGGCGGGTGCGACCGTCGTGTTCGACTCGAACTACCGACCCCGGGCCTGGACCGCGCCGGAGAAGGCGGTCGCGGCCTCCACGGCGATCTACGGGCTGACGGACATCGCACTGCCCTCCTTCACCGACGAACAGGTCCTCTTCGGCGACTCGTCGCCCGAGGAGTGCCTGAGGCGCATCGCCGGCTACGGGGTCGCCGAGATCGTCGTGAAGAACGGGGCGGAACCGGGACACTGGGCAGCCTGCGACGGCCGGAGCGGCACGCTCGAACCGGTGAGGGTGCCGCGCGCGATCGACACCACCGGGGCCGGCGATTCCTTCAACGGCGGCTACCTCGCCACCCGGTTGAGCGGAGACGACCCCGCCGAGGCGTGCCGGAAGGCGGCCCGCCTCGCGGCACACGTGACCCAGCAGCGTGGGGCGATCGTCGACCTGGGCTCCGCCGTGCTCGGCTCGTGAACCATCGGGACGACGTCGACCGGCTCACGGGACTCTCATGCCGCGCTCTCGAGCGTGAGGAGCGCCGTCTTGGCGTCGAGGCCGCCGATGTAGCCGCCCAGGCCGCCGTCGGTCCGCAGCACGCGATGGCACGGGACCACGACGGGAAGAGGGTTCGTGGCGCACGCCGTGCCGACGGCGCGCACCGCGGCGGGATGACCGACGAGCCCGGCGACGTCCTTGTACGTCTGCGTGCGACCGTAGCCGATGTGCGGCAGGTACAGATGGACCATTCGCCGGAAGCCCGTCGACAGCGCATGGTCCAACGGCAGGTCGAAGTCCCGCCGGCGACCCGCGAAGTACTCCTCGAGCTCCTCGGCGGCGGCATCCAGCCGGCGCGGGGCCGCGAGCACCCGAGGGCTGACCTTCGTGGCCAGCGACTCGAGCACGGCATCGAAGCCCTCACGTTCGAAGGCGATCCGCACCAGCCCCTTCTCGGTCGCCGCGAGCAGCAGGGGACCCAGCGGCGTGTCGACGGTGCGGTAGGCGACGTCGAGCATGTCGTCCTGCTCGGCTGCCGCGGCGAGCCGCGAGCGCAGGGAGTCCAGCTCGTCGTCACCGACGGGGAACAGGTCCAGTGCATCCGTGGCGGTCGCGAGGCCGTCGTGGCGGAGGCCCTCGAGCTGGTCATGGTTCGTGGTGTCGCTCATCGCGCGGTCCCCTCCGTGTGCTCGCTCGTGTCGTAGGTCGTGCGCAGGCTCGCGATGCCGTCGGCGGCCGCGCGGCGCACGGAGGCGGCGCTCCCCCCGATCAGCGCCGCGGTCTCGGTGTGCGGGAGCCCGCCGAGATAGTGGTAGGCGACGGCGAGACGCTGCCGGGTCGGGAGTGCGGCGACCGCGCGCCAGAGGTCCTGGTCGCCGCCCGGGATGCCGAGCGACGAAGGCCGTTCGGGAAGCTCCTCCGTCGGCAGCGCACGACGGTCGCGGGCGCGGGTCACGTCGATCGCCTTGCGGTGCGCGACCCGCACGAGCCAGGCCTCGAGGTTCGTATTCTCGGGGAGGTCGGGCCACGCCCGCAGAGCGGCCAGGAACGTCTCGGACCAGGCGTCGTCGGCGTCAGGCCCCGGTCCGAGCACGGCGCGACACACGCGCAGCACGGTCGCGCCATGCGTCGTCACGGCCTGATCGAAAGGGCGTCTCATCGTCACACACGGTAGACGCGCGGAGACGGCGGAGTGTGAGGTCGCCCGGGCATACCGTGTCCTCGACGGGCACGGGACCCTCGAGAGCGAGGCCGGGCGGACGGGAGAGGGCATGCGGATCGGGATCGTCGGGGCGGGCATCGGCGGCCTCGTGGCCGCGGCCGGGCTCGAGGCCGAGGGGCATCGGGTCACGGTCTACGAACGGCGTCACGAGCCCGCCGCCGTGGGCGCGGGGCTCACGCTGTTCGCCAACGCGTTCGCCGCGCTCGATGCGGTCGGGCTCGGCGAGGCCGTGCGCGACATCAGCAGCGACGCCGTCGGCCGGCTCCGCTCGGGCCAGCGCCGGCCCTCGGGCCGCTGGCTCCTCTCCCTCCCGCCGTCGGACACGCCCGAGATCCGCAGCCTGCACCGCTCGGACCTGCACCGGGCCCTCCTCGACCGGCTCGGTCCCCGCGTGATGCGGGCAGGGACGAGCCCCGATGTCGCGCGGGACGGGCGCCCCGTGCTCGAGGTCGACGGCCACGAGGAGCGCCACGACTTGGTGATCGCGGCCGATGGTCTGCGCAGCCGCGCCCGCACGCGCTGGGGTCTGGACCGTGGGCTGCGCTCGGCCGGCTCCACCGCCTGGCGTGGCGTGACCACCTCCCGCGGACACCTCGCCGACGAGGCCGGCGAGACCTGGGGCGCGGGGGCTCGCTTCGGGATCGTCCCGCTGCCCGACGAGCGCGTGTATTGGTTCGCGACCTGCTCGACCACATCCGACGAGCGGGAGGCAGACCCGGATCCGCGCGTGGACGTGCTGCGTCTGGTCGGCACGTGGCACGAGCCGATTCGTGAGCTCGTCGAGGCGACCCCGACCCACGCGATCCTGCATCACGACATCGAGGATCTCGCCGCCTTCCCGCGGACCTTCGTCCGCCACCGGGGCGTGCTGCTCGGGGACGCGGCGCACGCCATGACGCCCGACCTGGGCCAGGGAGCCGGACAGGCGATCGAGGACGCCGCGACGCTCATCCTCCTGCTGCGGGGCACCGGTGCCGCGGACCTCGACGCCGCCCTGCGCCGCTACGACGCGATCCGGCGCCCGCGCACCCGTGTCCTCTGGCGGTCCTCCCGCCTCGTCGGCCGTGTCGCTCAGGCCTCGGGCACCGTGAGCGTCCCCGTGCGCGACCTCGCGCTCCGTGCCATGCCTGCTGCCCTGCTCTCGCGCGCAGTGATCCGCGGGAGCACGTGGCATCCGCCGGGGGCGTGAGGCGGGAGGCTGCCGCGGGGCCGGGGAGATTGCAGCCATGCGGGTGAGCGTCGAGCGGTGAGAGCGGCGCCAGGTCATCCATCGTTCTCCGTCCGGGTGGGCTCGCGGCTGCCGCGCACTTCGCCGTACGAGGCCGCGGCGGGCGCCTCGGGCAGATGGTCGATGACGTTGACCTCGTGGGCGCGCCAGGTGCCGGGCTCCTGCTCGACCAGGCGGGTGATCGAGCCGTGCAGCGGCTCGACACCGGTGATGTCCGGAACGAGCAGAGCCAGGATCGCGGCCACGGTCGCGCCGTGGCCGTAGAACGCGCCGCGGGTCCAGTCCCGTGCCAGCCAGTCCTCGAGCGCGGCGGACGTCCGCGCGAGGACAGCCTCGTGCGATTCCGGGAAGCGGGGGAACGGGGCGGGCGTCGCGAGGGCGGGGTCGAGCCGCAGCCGGTCGCCGAAGCGCGCGCGGTAGCCCTCGAGGTCGAGGCCTCCGAAGGTGGCGAGCGGCTGGAAGGCGAAGTGCTCGGACAGCCGCACGTCGGCGGTACCGGTCGTCGCGGTCAGGTCGAGGTAGGCGACGGCGGTCTGGGCGGCACGCAGGAACGGGCTCGTGACGACGACCTCCGGCCCGAAGGAACGGAGGTGGTGGGCCGCGGCGGTAGCCTGGACCTCGCCGCGCGCGGTCAGCGGCGGGTTCGAGGAATCGCGGACCTCCCGCTCGCCGTCCGGCCGGGCCGTATTGTACGCCTCGCCGTGGCGCACGATGACGAGCTCGCGTGGCATGGAGACGACGCCTTCCCGGAGGTCGCTGGGGCACCGTTCCCGGTGCCGCGTTTCAACCTATCTCCCCCGCTCCGACCGCTGCACAACGGAGCGGTGGTGTGGCCGAGCGCACCCGGTGACCGCCCCTTGCCGGCGGGCGGCATGGGCTAGCGTCGTGCGACGTGCCCTCCTGGCCGACGACGTCGGCCCGTTTCCGTGCGACGGCGCCCCTTCCACTCCCCTGTCCCCAGGAGATTCCTGCATGCCCATGGCGCCCGCACCCGTCGACCGCATCCGCTACCGTGCCGAGCCGTCGGTCCTGACCGCGCTGCGGACGCCGCGCCTCCTCATCCGGGAGGTGCTCGCGGGACTCGTCGTCGCTCTCGCCCTGATCCCGGAGGCGATCTCCTTCTCGGTCATCGCGGGCGTCGATCCGGCGGTCGGGCTGTTCTCGTCGTTCCTGATGGCCGTGACGATCGCGATCGTCGGTGGACGCCCCGCCATGATCTCGGCCGCGACGGGGGCGGTCGCGCTCGTCATCGCGCCCGTCGCGCGCGAGCACGGCATGGACTACTTCCTCGCGACGGTCCTGCTCGCGGGCGTCTTCCAGATCGTCCTCGCGCTGTGCGGGGTCGCGAAGCTGATGCGCTTCATCCCCCGCAGCGTCATGGTCGGCTTCGTCAACGCCCTCGCGATCCTCATCTTCACGGCCCAGCTCCCCCAGCTGATCGACGTGCCGTGGGCGGTCTACCCGCTCGTGGCCGTCGGCCTGGTCATCCTCATGCTCCTCCCGCGGATCACGACGGCGATCCCGGCCCCGCTCGTGGCGATCGTCGTGCTCACCGTCGTCGTGAGCGCCCTGTCTATCGACGTGCCCACCGTGGGCGACCAGGGAGAGCTCCCGCACAGCCTGCCGAGCCTGGTCGTGCCCCACGTGCCCCTGACCCTCGAGACCCTGCGGATCATCGCCCCGTATGCGCTCGCGATGGCGCTCGTCGGCCTCATGGAGACCCTGATGACGGCCAAGCTCGTCGACGAGGTCACCGACACCCGCTCGAACACGACCCGTGAGTCCTGGGGACAGGGAGTCGCCAACCTGGTCTCGGGACTGTTCGGCGGCATGGGCGGATGCGCGATGATCGGGCAGACCATGATCAACGTGCGCGTGTCCGGCGCCCGGACCCGTATCTCCACGTTCCTCGCGGGTCTCTTCCTGCTCGTGCTCGTGGTGGCCCTGGGCGACGTCGTCGGGACCATCCCGATGGCGGTCCTGGTCGCCGTCATGGTGATGGTGTCCGTCGGCACCTTCGACTGGCACTCGATCCGACCTGCGACCCTGCGGCGGATGCCGAGGAGCGAGACGACGGTGATGGTCGCGACCGTGGCCGTGGTCGTCGCGACCCACAACCTCGCGATCGGCGTCGTCGTGGGCGTGCTCGTCGCGTGCGTCCTGTTCGTTCGCCGCGTCGCGCACGTGGTCCGGGTCGAGCGCACGATCGACGAGGGGAGCCGGCTGGCCCGGTACACGGTCACCGGTGAGCTGTTCTTCGCCTCGAGCAACGATCTGACCACGCAGTTCGAGTACGCGGCGGACCCCGATCGGGTCGTGATCGACATGACGGAGGCCCACGTCTGGGACGCGTCGACGGTCGCCGCGCTCGATGCGATCGTCACCCGGTACGCCCGACACGGCGCGCACGTCGAGCTGGTCGGCATGAACGAGGGCACGACCTCGCTGCACTCGCGGCTGTCGACCGCCGCACGGTAGGGCGGTCACGGCCCCGCGACGTAGGTTGTGGCCATGAGCGCGAGCATCGAGGTGCGGCCGGCCACACGATTCGAGGACGTGCGCACGCTCGTGGGGCCGAAGCGGCCCGATGCGAACGTTTGCTTCTGCCTCAGCTATCGGATCGGATCGGCGGAGAACCAGCGCCTCCACGGTCTCGAGCGCGGCGAGCGGGTCCGAGCGCTGTGCGCGGAGGAACCGCCGCCGGGCGTGATCGCCTACGAGGGCGAGGAGCCCGTCGCGTGGGCCGCCATCCATCCGCGCGCCGACACCTCCTTCGCACGGAACCGCCGGATCCCCCACGTCGACGATCTCGACGTGTGGTCCCTGTGGTGCCTGCGCGTCCGGCCCGGGCACCGCAGGCAGGGGCTCACCCGACCGCTCATCGCGGGCGCCGTCGAGTTCGCCCGGTCGCACGGGGCGCCGGCGGTCGAGGCGTATCCCGTCGACAACGACGGCCTGCGCGTCGACCTCACGATGGCCTACGTCGGAACCCGGTCGATGTTCGAGGAAGCGGGGTTCGTCCGCGCCGCGGACACCAGCTCGGTGCTCAACGGCTTCCCCCGCGTGCTCATGCGGCTCGACCTCCGTCCGGCACCCTGACGGGCGACCGCACGGCCGGGCGAATCCAGCTGTGCGGTCCGCACTGTTGACGCACCCCCGTGACCGCACGGGAGACTGGGGCCATGAACTCCACACGACGCATCCTCATCACCGGCGCCACGGGCGGCGTGGGCGCCACGCTCGTCGAGGGCCTCCAGGACGAGTACGAGATCATCCAGCACGGACGCACGCCCAGGACGCCCGAGCAGGAGAAAGTGCTGCGCAAGGCCGACCTGACCGAGTACGACGAGATCCTGCCGCTCATGGACGGGGTGGACACCGTCGTGCACCTGGCCGGCGCCGCGTCACCCGAGTCCGAGTGGGACTCGGTGCTGAGCGCCAACATCATCGGCTTCCGCAACGTGATCGAGGCGGCGCGCGAAGCCGGCGTCCGCCGCTTCGTCTACGCCTCCTCGAACCATGCGATGGGCATGTACGACCGCCACGAGCAGTGGCCCGTCTACCCCCACCAGATCCCGAGCGGCGACTCGCTGTACGGGGTCTCGAAGATCTTCGGGGAAGCGCTCGGGCGCTATTACCACGAGCAGTACGGGATCGACTTCATCGCGCTGCGCATCGGCTGGATGTCCGACGATCCTCTGGATGAGGACGCCGAGCTGCTCCATGCCATGTGGCTCTCGGAGGGCGATACCGTGCGGGTGGTGCGGGCCGCGATCGAGGCCGAGGTGACGTTCGGGCTGTACTACGCGATCTCGGACAACCCCAACCGACGCTGGGACCTCACCAATACGATGCTCGAGCTCGGGTATCGCCCCCAGGACGCGTGGACCGACGAGCCCGGCGCGACCGAGCACGTGGTCGAGGGCGGCGAGGACGTCCCCGACACCTGGCCCGAGGGCTCCTGAGTCGCGAGGCCGGTGCGCGTCAGTCGAGCGGGACGACCTCGAACTCCAGCATGCCCTCGGCGCGTGAGACCGTCTGCCGAGGGTCGCGCGGCTGACGCTTGTCGCGCCAGGCCTGGAAGCTCGCGTCGTCGGCCCAGCGGGTGATGACGAAGTAGTAGTCCTCCCCGGCGACCGGGCGCAGCAGCTCGAAGCCCTCGAACCCCGGCTCGGAGTCCACCGAGTGCTTGCGCTCGGCGAAGCGCCGCTCGAGCTCGGCGGCGTTGTCGCCTGTGACGGCGAGACGGTTGATCTTGACGACGGCCATCGAGGGCCCTTCCTGTGACGCGGTGGACGGTGCGGTCGCGACTACCCTAGGCGCGCGCTCGCACCACGAGGGGGCCGGAGGTCCTGGCCGTCAGCTCACATGCGCGACCAGCCCGGCGTGGACGGCCCGATCGTGGGCCGCCAGCCGGTCTCGGACATGAAGCGCACGGAGGAGACGCGGAGGCTGCGCCGCTGGACCTCGAGACGGGTCCCGACGATCGCCTGCGTGATCTCGGGGATGAACTTGGCGGGACCCGCGGCCTTGGCCTCGCGACCGAGGTCCTTGGCCCAACGCTCCCGGGTGATGGGCTCGCCGCCGACGTTGTAGAACCCCGAGCCGGCGCGCAGAGCCGAGACGAAGGCGCGCCCCGCGTCGCGGTGGTGCAGCAGGGTGATGTAGTTCTCCGGCTTGCCGAGCAGGACGGCCTTGCGGTCGCGGGTGGACTGCAGCATGCGGGTGGTCTGCGGGTCACGGCCGAACAGCTGGCCCAGCCGCAGGACGACGGCGGTGCGGCCCT
>DAMDHZ010000081.1:0-13273 GCA_032101665.1 Brachybacterium sp.
TGGTACTGCACTCGGTAGGGTGTGGGAGAGTAGGTCGCCGCCGGACATCTTCCTTCAGAAGGGGGGAGAGGTCGTGTGTGTTCGTGTGCTGGTCGTGGCACACCCCCCAGGGGTGGTGCCGGCCGGCACGGGACTCACGCGATCTCTCCCCCTTTTTTTCGTGCGCCCGCTTCGAGTTCGGGCTGAGCGTCCATCGGCACGGGACCCGAGAGCCTGTCCGACCGACCCTGTTCCCGGGGCCGTGTGCCAGCCAGGTCTGTGCTGTGATGTGCGGCGTGCAGACCGCGGGTCCTGCGCGCCCCCACGGTAGACTGTGGCGGTCGCGGCCGCCGTGCCGCGCCTCGTGTTCCTGTCGGCTCCGTGCCGCCGCCTTCCGTCCTGAGGAGTCCGATGCGCTCGTCCCTGGCGTTCGTCCCGGACGTGGATGATTCCCTCGCCGCGGCGATCGAGGAACGACTCGAGCGGGTCGAGGCGCGTTTGCGGGAGGTCGTGAGCACCTCGGACACGATGGCCCGGTGGACCGCGCGTCACCTCATGGACGCGGGGGGCAAGCGCGTGCGCCCTCTGCTCGCCCTGCTCGGTGGGTCCTTCGGGGAGCTCGAACGCCCCGAGGTCGTCGACGCCGCGGTGCTCGTCGAGCTCACCCATCTGGCGACCCTGTACCACGACGACGTCATGGACGATGCCTCGACCCGACGGGGCGCCCGCACGGCGCACGAGATCTGGGGCAACTCGGTCGCGATCCTGACGGGCGACTTCCTCTTCGCGCGCGCGAGCGCCCTGAGCTCCTCGCTCGGCCCGGACGCTGTGCTCATTCACGCCCGGACCTTCGAGCGGCTGTGCATGGGCCAGCTCCACGAGACCGTCGGCGTGGGTGACCACGAGGATCCCTTCGACCACTACCTGGGCGTGCTCTCGGACAAGACGGCCTCGTTGATCGCCTCGGCCGGCCGGCTCGGCGCCCTCCAGGCCGGCTGCCCGGTCTCGATCGCCGACACCCTCGCCCGCTACGGCGAGAAGGTCGGCGTGGCGTTCCAGCTCTCCGACGACGTGCTCGACCTGCGCAGCGATCCCGCCTCCTCCGGCAAGACTCCGGGCACCGATCTGCGCGAGGGCGTCCCGACCATGCCGACACTGCTCGTGCGCCGCCGTGTCGCCGCGGGAGAGGCCGGACCCGACGCGCGACGGCTCGTCGAGCTGCTGGACGCCGACCTCACCGACGACGATCACCTCGAGGCGGCGCTGGACCTGCTGCGCCGCGATCCCGCCGTGGACCAGACCGAGGCCATGGCCCAGCGCTACGCCGACGACGCCGTCGCGATCCTTCACGAACTCCCCGCGGGCTCGGTGCGCGACGCGCTCGAGCACTTCACGCAGTCCCTGGTGCGGCGCTCCGCCTGAGTCCCCGGTGGGGTGACGAGGACGGCTTCTCATACCGTGCGACAGCCTTGGCGTGATCTGTGCCTCACCGCTAGGCTGACCGGCGGTCGCAGCGGCGGGATGCCGCGGCGGGACCGGCAGACGGACATGAACGCGGGCGCGGCCCCGAGGACCCGAACCGAGGGGGAGCAGTGACGGTCGCGAGCGGCAGGCCCGTCCGACGGCGACGTCTCGGCGCCGTCAGCTCCGCGCTGCTGGCCGTGCTGGCCCTCGTCGTGACGATTCTCGCGGTCATGGACGAGGGGCATGCCGGCTCCGAGGTCCGTACCCACAACGGCGGCGTCTGGGTGCTCAACACCGCCGAGGGGTTGCTCGGCCGCATCAACGTCGACGCGCAGGAGTTCGACGCGCGGCTCCAGGTCGAGTCCACCCAGGACGTCCTGCAGTCGGGGTCCGCGGTCTTCCTGCGCACGACCGACGGCATCGAACGCGTCAACACCGCCGCACAGCGTCGCGAGAGCCGCGTGCCGCTGGCGGTGGCCGACCTCGTGGCCCTCGGGGGAGACCGGGCGGTCCTCCTGGGCGCCGACGGGCAGCTGTGGATCCTGAGCCCCGACGAGCTCGCCGCCTTCGACCCCCAGGAAGCCACCCCCGTCGCCACGCTCTCCTCCGCCTCCCGGGCGCAGGGCACCCTGACCGTCACGACCTCCGGCGACGTGTACGTGCTCGACGGGGACTCCCTGCTCTCCTTCCCCCGCGCGGACACGGCCGCCACCACCACGGCCGAGGACCCGATCCCGCTCCCGGGACTCGCCACCGGGGAGGACGACGTCGCGGTGACCGCTGTCGGCGACGAGCCCATCGTGCTCGACCGCGCCCACGCGACCCTCCACGTCGGGACCGACGGCACCGTGATCGGGCTCGGGGACGCCGGGGTCGGCGACGCGGGCACCGCGACGCTCCAACAGCCGAGCGCTCAGTCCTCCCACGTCCTGCTCGCGACGGGCGACTCGCTGTACGCGGTGCCGCTCGGCGGCGGCACGGCCACCCGGGAGAAGGCCAAGGGCAGCGGCACCCCGGTCGCTCCGGTCCAGGCCGGCGGCTGCGACTACGCGGCCTGGAACGGGGCGCAGACCTACCTGACGCGCTGCGGGAACGGCCCCGCGGCCCAGGCTCGCGTCCCCGACGCCGCCGCCGACGCCGATCTCCGTCTGCGCACGAACCATGATCTGGTCGTCCTCAACGACCAGCTGCACGGCACCTCCTGGATGATCACCGACGACATGCAGATCGTCGACGAGTGGGAGCTGACCACCCAGCTCGACATCGAGCAGCAGCTCGAGGAGCAGAAGGAGACGCTCACCTCGAGCGTCACCAACGTGCCGCCCGACCAGCGGGAGGAGAACCGCGACCCGGTCGCCAACCCCGACACCGTCGGCGTCCGCCCCGGGACGAGCGTCGTGCTGCCGGTCATCTCCAACGACACCGACCCCGACGGCGACGTACTCATCGCCTCGGTCGACACCCAGCCCGGCATCGGCACCGTGACCCCCATCCGCGGCGGCACCGCCCTGCAGATCGACGTGGCGGCCGACGCCGCCGGCACCGCCACCTTCTCCTACTCGGTCGAGGACGGCCGCGGCGGGAGGGCGTCGACAACCGTCGAGCTCACGGTGCACGCCGACAGCACCAACGAGGGGCCCCGAGCGGTCGACGACAGCCCGCCACAGCTGCACATCGCCCAGGGCGCCGAGGTGTCCTTCAACGTGCTGCCGCACTACGAGGACCCCGACGGCGACGATTTCTACCTCGCGAGCGCGAGCATCGTCAGCGACGACGACCAGGTGACCTTCCGCCCCGACGGCATGGTCACGTTCACCGACGCGGGCCTCGCGATCGGGCTCAAGACCGTCGAGCTGCGCCTCCACGACGCCCGGGGCGCGACCTCCGAGGGGACGCTCCTGCTCGATGTCGCCGCCGACCCCGACATCCCGCCCATCACGACCGCCGACCATGTGCAGACCGTCGCGGGGCGCACCGTCACTCTCGACCCCCTCCTCAACGACCTGAACCCCTCCGGCGGCCAGCTGACCCTCCTGCACGTCGGGCAGGCCGAAGGGCTGACCGCGGTCGCCGACGCCCAGGACGGCACGATCGACGTGACCGGCACGGACCCGGCCACCCGCTACCTCACCTACCAGGTGGGCGAGGGCGCCCAAAGCGTGCAGGGGCTGATCCGGGTCGACGTCGAGGAGCCCACGAGCGAGGCGATGGAGCCCGTCACGGTCGACGACCTCGGCATGGTGACGACCGGCTCGAGCACGCTCGTCGACCCGCTGGAGAACGACGTCGACCCGACCGGCGGCGTGCTCGTCGTCGACCGGTTCTCGGTGCCCGAGGACTCGGGACTGACCGCCCAGCTCATCGACCACCACCACCTGCGGATCTCGGCCCGCGCCGATGCCGCGCGCTCGGACACCCCCGTCGAGCTGGACTATCGCGCCGTCAACGCGACCGGCACGAAGGAGGGCACGATCCGGGTGATGGTGGTGCCGCCCGAGGCGCAGCCGCCCTATCCGGTCGCGGGCCGCGACCAGGCGCTCGTGCGCGCCGGCGACGCCGTGAAGATCCCCGTCATGGACAACGACCGCTCACCGAGCGGCGCCCCCCTCGAGATCGACGCCATCAGCAGCCGGACCGGGCTCGAGGGCGCGGGCGAGGCCGAGATCGTCGAGGACCAGATCCGCTTCATCGCCCAGGAGGGCGCGAGCGGGACGGCGACCTTCGCCTACGACGTGGTCGACGACACGGGCCGGCGCGCGACCGCCGAGGTGACCGTGCGCATCGTGCCCGCCGACGACCCCGAGGACGCCCCTCAGCCCGAGAACGGCGAGGCCCGCGCGATCGCCGGCACCACCGTGCGGATCCCGGTGCGGACATCGGGCATCGACCCCGACGGGGACTCGACGCTCCTGACCTCGATCACCGCCCCTGCACCCACCCTGGGGCGCGTCACCTCCGCCTCGGGGGAGTGGATCGAGTACGAGGCCTTCGCCGGCTCGGTCGGCACCGACACGATCGCCTACCAGGTGCGCGACCGCTTCGGCGGCGTCGGGACCGCCCAGATCGCCGTCGGCGTCGCCCATCCCTCGGGCACCAACCTCGAGCCGGTGGCCGTCGACGACACCATCCGGGTGCGCCCGGATCGGGAGGTGCAGGTGTTCGTGCTCGGCAACGACACCGACCCCGAGGGCGCCACCCTCAGCATCGACCGCGCTCGCACCGTCTCCGATGACGAGCAGACCATGCCGCTCGACGAGCCCGACGACCGCGAGCACATCCCCGCCGTCTCGACGCGCTCGCCGGCCGCCCCGGGCGCGTACACGTTCTCCTACGGTGCCTCGGACGGCCAGCTCACGGCGACCGGCCACGCGACCGTCGTCGTCGACGAGGACGCCCCGCTGCTGTCGCCGCTCGCGCGCGACGACTACGTCGACCCCCAGGAGCTCGCGGGCGCCGACGGCGGCCACGTCACCGTCGACCCTCTCGCCAACGACCAGGACCCCGACGGCAGCGTCGCCGACCTCCGACTCGCCCTCGCGGGCCCGGCCGAGGGGGCGACGGTGCTCGACGACGGCACCATCGACGTCCCCGTGACGACCGGGCAGCAGCGGATCCGGTACACGATCACCGACCAGGACGGCGGCACCTCGGCCGCGTTCATCTGGGTGCCCGGCACCGACGCCCAGGCGCCCCGCTGGATCGGCCAGCCGGTCGAGGCCCGCGCCGGGGAGCCGATCGACATCGCGATCGACGATCCCCGGAACGTGCTCGTGCGGGCCGGCGCCGCGGGCGTCACGATCACCGACCCGACGACCGCGACCGCCCAGCACGCCGACGGCACCGAGCTCGTCGAGGACGCCTCGACCCTCCGGTACACGGCGCGCGAGGACTACGTGGGACCCGACCAGGTGGCCGTCGAGGTCACCGATGCGGCGGATGCCTCCGACCAGACGGCCGCACGCGGCACCCTCGCGATCCCGATCGAGGTCACGTCGAGCACCAACCATCCGCCCACCCTCGAGGGCGCCGAGCTGAACGTCGTGCAGGGCGAGGCGGCGACCCCGCTCGAGCTGTCCGCGGGCGCCGACGACCCCGACGGGGACACGTTGCGCTACGCGGCGGGCCAGTTCGCGCAGCCCGACGGCGTGACGGTCGATGTCGCCGCCGACGGCAGGATGCTCGTCGAGGCCGCGGCCGACGCGACCACGGGCACCACCGTCGACGTGCCCGTGAGCGCGGACGACGGGCAGAACGACCCCGTCCCCGCCGTCGTGCACGTGACGGTCGTCGGCAGTCGCCAGTCGCTCGTCTCGACGGGCGTCGACGAGGCGGTCGTCGACGCCGGATCCCAGACGAGCGTGCCCGTGCTCGCCAACGACTCCAACCCCTTTGCCGGCAAGCCCCGCACGGTGCTGGACCCGCAGGTCGTCGCGGGCCAGGTCACGGCGCGTGTCGAGGGAGAGGACGTGGTGCTGGCCGCGCCGCCCGGCTGGCACGGCAGCGCGACCGTGACCTACCGGGTCCAGGACGCGACCCGCGATCCCGATCGCGTCGTCACGGGCACCATCCGCGCCGCCGTGCGCGACGTGCCGGGCGCGCCGTCCGCACCCCGCATCGACGCCGTCGGCGACGGCACGGCGACCGTGAGCTTCACCCCCGGCGATGACAACGGCGCGCCGATCGACCATTACACGGTCACGTCCGCCTCCGGCGGCCCCTCCGCGACCACCTGCACGGGTACCACGTGCGAGATCACGGGCCTCGCCAACGGCACCGAGTACACCTTCGCGGTGAGCGCGCACAACGCCGTCGGCGACTCGGCGCCGTCCACGCCCTCGGCCGTCGCCCGTCCGGACGTGCGACCGGACCCGCCGAGCGCCCCGACCGTGCGGCGCCAGGACTCCCGCCTCGACGTGTCCTGGACGCCTCCGGTCAACCGGGGCTCGGCGATCGACCACTACGAGCTGCAGATCCTCGACGCCGGCTCGGGCGCGTCCGCGACCCGCACGTATCCCGCCTCCGCCACCTCGATCACGTGGGAGGGGCTGACCAACGGCACCTCCTACACCTTCCGGCTGCGGGCGTTCAACGGCGCCCCCGACCCCTCGGACTGGTCGCCCACCTCGGCGCCCGAGCACCCGGCAGGCCTGCCGACCACGCCCCGCGGCACCCCGAGCGCACAGCGCGTCAACACGGTCTTCGGCGGCGGCGTCACGGTCTCCTTCCCCGCCATGTCCGCGGCCGAGGCCAACGGCGAGCCGATCACGTCGTACGTCGTCCGCGCCTCCGACGGCACCGAGGTGACGGTCGACGGCGACCAGACGTCCGCGACCTTCCAGGGCCTCGACCCCAACGGCTCGTTCACCTTCACCTACGTCGGCGTGAATTCCGTGGGGCGCGGCACCGTGCCGTCGGCGGCCTCGGACGCCGTCGAGCCCTATGCCGTGCCCGAGGCGCCGCAGGGCGTCGCCGCCGAGGTCACCGAACCCCATGGGCGCGCGACCGTGCGCTTCCGGCCGGCCACCACGCGCGGCACCGACCTCACCCAGTACGTCATCACCTACAGCGGCGGCTCGATGACCGTCCCCATCCGGGACGCCGCCCCCGGCGCGGACGGTCGGATCGCCGTGACCGTCACGGGGCTGGGCAACGGGACGGCGTACAGCTTCAAGGTCCAGGCCGACAACGGGCACGCGGGCGGCCAGAGCCCCCTGTCGGCGGCCTCGGACTCCGTCGTCCCCTACACCGACCCGCAGGCTCCGTCCGTCACCGCGACGGCCGACTCGTGCACGGACGACCCGTGCGCTGTGACGTTCACCGCCGCCGCCAACGGCAGCGGCGGCGCCGACCCCGTCTCGTTGTCCTACAGCCTCGACGGCGGCGCCTTCGAGCCCTATCGCAAGGCCGTGACCGTCGCGGGCAGCGGCGCGAAGCACTCGATCACCGTGCGCGCGACCAATGCCCAGGGGCTCACGGTCGACGCGTCCGCCTCCGCGACCGCGGCGCGCCCCCAGCCGGCGCTCGTGCCGGGCAGCGTCACGTGGGGCGCCAAGACCGGCGTGGTGCCCGGCTGTGAGTCCGGGATCTGCCGCTACGTCGGCTTCACGCTCGAGCACCTCGAGCCGGGCCGGTCCTACGCCGTCACCCTCTCCAACAGCGAGGACCCCAACTACAAGACGATCACCATGACGGGCGACGCCGCCGGCCGCGCCGTCCTCGAGCCCAATCGGACCTTCTACGGACAGTACGAGAGCAGCGGCATCCCCCTCATCATCCTGGTCGACGGCACCGAGGTCGGCCGCGCCTACACCCCCTATCCCTGATCCCTCCCCCTCCGAAGGAACCCCCATGACCATGACCGCGGAGCAGGCCCGCTGGTTCGCCGACACCTTCGACAAGCTCGTCACGGGCGTCGGCCGCGCGGTGATCGGCAAGAACGACATCGTGCGCCTCGTGCTCACCGCGATGCTCGCCCCCGGGCACGTGCTGCTCGAGGACGCCCCCGGTACGGGCAAGACGTCGCTGGCCCGCGCGATCGCCGCGACCGTCAAGGGCACGAGCTCACGCATCCAGTTCACCCCCGACCTGCTGCCCTCCGACGTGACGGGCGTGACGATCTACGACCAGAACACCCAGGGCTTCGACTTCCACGCGGGTCCCGTGTTCGCGAACATCGTGCTCGCCGACGAGATCAACCGCGCCTCGCCCAAGACCCAGTCCGCGCTGCTGGAGGTGATGGAGGAGGGACGCGTCACCGTGGACGGCACGAGTCACGAGGTGGGCCGCCCCTTCCTCGTGATCGCCACCCAGAACCCGATCGAGCAGGCCGGCACCTACCGGCTGCCCGAGGCCCAGCTCGACCGCTTCGGAATGAAGACCTCGCTCGGCTACCCGGACCACGCCTCGACCGTCCAGATCCTCCAGGGCTCAGCGATCCGCGACCGCTCCGAGCAGATCACGCCGATGATCTCCCTGCAGGCCGTCGAGGACATGAGCGCGCTCGCCGCGACCGTGCACGTCGACGCCGCCGTGCTCGAGTACGTCTCGCGGCTCATGGAGGAGACGCGCCTGGCGCCCGAGGTGCGCGTGGGCGTGTCGATCCGCGGCGCGCTCGCCCTCATGCGCGCCGTCAAGGTGTGGGCCGCGATCGACGGGCGCCACTACGTGATCCCCGACGACGTCAAGGATCTCGTGCGACCCGTCTGGCTCCACCGCTTCGTGATGGACGCCGAGGCCGAGTTCAACGGGGCGAGCGCGGCCTCGGTGCTCGATCGCATCCTGAGCGAGGTCGCCCCGCCGCAGGCCCGCCAGCAGTCCGCATGAGTTCCGTGCGCACCTCGCGGCGAGGCGGGCACGCGGGCAGGCGCGTCCGTGCGCTCGCCGGCGCCCTGGGGCCGGTGCGCGCCCGGCTGGGCCGCGGCCTGCGCACCGCCCACGAGCTCGTCGTCACGCGCCTCGCGCCGCCCCTCGGCGTGATCTCGCCGATCGGGTGGACGTTGCTCGCGGCCGCCGTCGTCTGCTGGACCGTCGGTCTGCGCCTGCACCTGACCGAGCTCACCGTGCTCGCGACCGTCCTCACCGTGCCCCTGCTCGTGGCCGCCGCGTTCATCCTGGGCCGCTCCGCGTACCGGGTCACGATGGACCTCTCGAGCACCCGGGTCGTGGTGGGGGAGAGGGCGCTCGGCACGATCGAGGTCATGAACGACTCCTCGCGCGCGATGCTGCCGGCCCGCATCGAGCTGGCCGTCGGCGGGGCGACCGCCCAGTTCCTGGTGCCCCGTCTGGCCCCCGAGCGCGCCCACGAGGAGATCTTCGCGATCCCGACGCGGCGCCGCGAGGTGCTCGTCGTCGGGCCCGTCCGCTCCGTGCGCGACGACCCGCTCGGGCTCATGCGCCGCCAGGTCACGTGGGCCCGCGCCCAGGAGGTCTACGTGCACCCACGCACCGCGCGTCTCGACGGCTTCGAGACGGGCTACCTGCGCGACCTCGAGGGCACGCCGTCCTCCGCGCTCTCCTCGTCCGACATCGCCTTCCACGCCCTGCGCGAGTACGTCAGCGGTGACGACCGCCGCCACGTGCACTGGCGCACGACCGCCCGCACCGGGCGCCTCATGGTCCGCCAGTTCGAGGAGACCCGCCGCTCGCACGTCGTCGTCGCCCTCGGCAACGTCGGCGCGCACTTCGCCGGCGAGGCCGAGTTCGAGCTCGCCGTCTCGGTCGCCGCCTCGCTCGCCGCGCAGACGCTGCGCGAGGAGAAGGAGCTGACCGCCCTGACCGTCGACGCGCGCCTCAGCGCGCGGACCTACCGCTCCCTCATGGACGACTACACCCTGGCCACCACGGTCAGGGCCCGCCACGGGCTGCGCGATCTCGCGCGTACCGCGTCCGAGAGCGCGCCGAGCGCCTCGGCCGTCATGCTCGTCGTCGGCTCGGGCGCGACCGTGACCGAGCTCGCCGCCGCGACGTCCGAGCTACCCGTCGGCGTGATCGCCGTCGCCGTGCGCTGTGTGGACGGCGGCAGCGTGCGCCGCTCCCATCTCGGGGGCCTCGAGATCGTCGACGTGGGCGCGATCGAGCATCTCCCGCGTGCTCTGAGGGCGGTGGCCCGATGACCGCCGCCCCGTCCCGCGAGGCACCGCGCAGAGCGCTCGCGCGCGCGATCGACGTGACCGCCGTCGCGACCCTGTTCGCGCTGTCCGCCCTCGGCTTCTGGCCCGTCTACGGCGGCCCCGTGGTCCTCGTGACCGTCCTCGCCGCTCTCGCGTTCGCCTTGCTCATCGCGCTCGCCGGAGCTCGCTGGTGCTGGGGGCCGCTGCGGATCTTCGCGGCTGTGGTCGTCGTGCACGTCGTGCTGGGCACCCCGTTCGCGGCGCCCGCCCGCGGCCTGTGGGGGATCCTGCCCACCCCCGGCTCGCTGCTCGAGCTGCTCTCGGCGCCCGTCACGGCCTGGAAGGTCACGCTCACCATGGCGCCGCCCGTGGGCGTGGCCGAAGGCGTCCTCGTCGTCGCCTGGCTGCCCACTCTCCTGCTGGCCCTCGGGGCGTTCACCATCGTCCTGCGGACCCGCCGCTACGTGCCCGCGTGGCTGCTGACCGCGGCCCTGCTCGCCGTCACCGTCGTGTTCGGCACGCGGGAGGAGACCCTCACGCTCGTGCGTGGGATCCTCCTGGCCGCCGTCTCGATCGCCTGGCTGGGCTGGCGCTACGAGTCCGATCGCCTGACGGGCGCGCACTCCACGATCATCTCCGACACGGTGCGGCCGGGCTCATGGCGCAACCCGGTGCTGCGGCGGCGGGTCGTGGGCGGCGCGCTCATCGTCGTGCTCGCGGCCGGCGTCGCCGTCGCCACCCGCCCCCTGCTCGACGTGCCCGAGGGACGGGCCCGCTACGCGCTGCGCGACCAGATCGTGCCGCCGTTCGATCCGCGCGACGAGACCTCCCCGCTCGCGCAGTTCCGCGGTTACCTCAAGAACCAGGGGTCCGACACCCTGTTCACGGTCTCGGGGCTGTCCGAGGGCGACCGCGTGAGCATCGCCGTGCTCGACGACTACGACCGCGAGGCCTACCTCGTCGCGGGTGGCTCGGACAAGGGCAGCGCGAGCGGCGCGTTCCTGCGCACGGCCGCCGACGTCGACTACGCCGGTCCGTATCCCGGTGAGCGCACGGCGACCTTCACGATCGGCGACTACGACCGGATCTGGATGCCGACCACGGGCAGCCGGACGACCCGCATCAGCCCCGGCGGGCACGATCCCGCCGCGATCGCCGAGTCCCTCTACGTCAACGGGTCCACCCAGACCCTCGTCGACGCCGACGGCCTGCGCCCGGGCGACGCCTACGCTGTCACCTACGTGCCCTACCGGGACCCCACGCCCGCCCAGCAGAAGGCGCTGCGCTTCGGCGACGTCGATCTGCCGTCCGTCCCGCCCATGGACCCCGAGCTGCGCGCTCGGGCGCTCGAGATGATGGGCGACGCCCGCACCGACTACGGGCGGATGCAGAACCTGACGGCCTCGCTCAAGGACCAGACCTTCTTCACGCACGGCCTGGAGGGCGAGACCCCGTCCTGGCCGGGGCACGGGGAGTACCGCCTGCTGTCGATGCTGCAGGAACCCGGGATCGACACCGAGGACGCCGCGGCGAGCCCTACGGGCATGATCGGCGACCAGGAGCAGCTCGCCGCCCTCGAGGCGCTCATGGCCCGTTCGACCGGCATCCCGGCACGCGTGGTCATGGGCTTCACGGTCCCGAGCGGCGGGTCGGACGCGGTCGCCGTGACGGGCGAGGACGTGACCGCGTGGGTCGAGGTCTCCTTCGACGGCGTGGGCTGGGTGCGTTTCGACCCCACCCCCGAGGACGACAAGGACCCCACCCAGCCCGAGAAGACCGTCGTGGACCAGCCCAAGCCGCAGGTCGCCCAGCCCCCGCCGCCGCCGGTCGAGCCGCCGCGCCTGCCGCCCGCCATGGCGGGGGAGACGGGAGACCGCAGCCCTGAGGACGCCGAGCCGACCCCCACCTGGGTGCTCGCGACCGTCGGCGCCGCCTCACCGTTCGTGCTGCTCGCCGTCCTTGCGAGCGCCGTCGTGGCCCTCAAGGCCCTGCGGCGCCGACGCCGGCGGCGACGGGGCGAACCGGACCAGCGGATCCTCGCCGGCTGGACCGAGGTGCTCGACACCGCGCGCGATCTCGGCCGTGCGCCGCCGGCGCGCAGCACCCGCCGCGAGACGGCCCGGGCGTTGGGCCCCGATTTCCCGGGCACCGATCTCGAGGCGCTCGCCGTGCGCGCCGACCGCGGGGTCTTCGGCCCCGAGTCCATGGCGCCGCAGGCCGTCGAACACTACTGGGACCAGGTCATCGCCTCCCGCCGCACGATGACGCGGACCGCCTCGCGGTGGCGCGCCCTGCGCGCCGCGGTGTCGCTCCGCTCCCTCGTGCCCGGACGCGACCGGCAGCGGGCGAGGGCCCGAGGCGGGAAGGGACGGCGATGAGCGAGTCGATGCGGTACTGCAGCACATGCGGTGCGCTCCTGACCGCCGACGCGGTGCTGTGCGGCGAATGCGGCGCGCGCTATCGCCCAGCGCCCTACGACCGGCGCCCGACCGGCGCCCCGGGGGCCTGGGGGCCGCCGCCGAGGCGCCGCCGCGCGCCGGGGCCCGAGGCCGCCCCGCCGGTCGCCGAGCCACCGCGCGTCGAGCTGCTGGCTCGCCCGTCCCCGGCGTCCCCACCGGATGCCTCGGCCGCTCCGAGCGTGGGCGGCCCCCAGTACGATCGGCCCATGGTCATGCCCGCACCGTCCTCCGCCGCGCCGTGGAGCTCGCCCGCGCCCGCTGCCGTCGAGCCCCGCCGCGGCCTCGACGCGCCCCTGGACGGCTGCGTCCCGGCCGGCATCCCCGCCCGCCTCGTCGCGTGGTTGCTCGACGCCGTCGTGCTCGGCGTCCTGACCGTCCCCTTCCTGATCGGACTCGTCCTGATCGTCGTGCAGGACGGCGCCGGGATCCTCGCGCAGGTGCTCGTGGGCCTCGGCGTCGTGCTCGTGGCGGCGGCCGCGATCGCGACGGTCTGGCTCGAGGGGGCCCGGGCCCTCACCCCGGGGCAGGCCGCTCTCGGACTGCGTACCGTGCGCGCCCGGACCGGCCGCCCGCTCGGCTTCGGGCGGGCGCTCGGACGGGCGGTGCTGCGCGGCATCCCCCTGGTCGGCCTGGTGATGGTGATCCCGGTGCTGTTCGACGCCCGCACGCGTCGTGGCCTCCACGACGTCGCCGTCGACGCGATCGTGCTGTCGGTGCGGCACGGGCGCAACCCGCTGCTCGGACGCCCCGACGACTACGCCC
>DAMDHZ010000082.1:0-3240 GCA_032101665.1 Brachybacterium sp.
CCGGGCGGTGGGCTGCGTGGTCGCGGCGGCCGCCGGCGACGCCCTCGGCGCCCCGTACGAGTTCCAGGCACCGATCCCCGCCTCGGACGACGTCGCGATGATCGGCGGCGGCATCCTCGGGTGGGAGGTCGGCGAGTGGACCGACGACACCTCCATGGCGATCGTGCTGCTCGAGGCCGCCGCCTCGACTCCCGACGGGCATGACCTGCGCGTCGAGTCCACGCTCGACCAGGTGGCCCGCGAATGGTTCTCGTGGTCCAAGGGGACGCCCGACATCGGCACCCTCACCTCGCACGTCGTCGAGCGCGCCGCGGACGCCGCGCAAGCTGCGGGGCGATCGATCCCACGCGCCCAGGACTTCCGGGCGGCCGCCATCGCAGTGCATCAGGAGTCCTCGCAGAACGCGGGCAACGGCTCCCTCATGCGCACCCATGTGGTCGCTCTGCCCTACCTCGACCGGGACGACGAGGTGCTGCACCAGGCCGTCCTGGAGATCTGCCGGCTCACCCACTACGGCGAGGACGTCGAGGAGGCGTGCGTGCTGTGGACCTTCGCGGTGCGCCACGCCATCCTCACCGGCCGGCTCGACATCCGGGTGGGTCTGCCGCGTCTCACCCCCGAGCGTGCCGAGCTGTGGACCCAGCGCATCGAGGAGGCGGAGGAGGCGCCTCCCGCGGCGTTCGGGCGCAACGGCTGGGTCGTGCATGCCTTCCAGGCCGCGTGGTCCGCCATCCATCGTGCCTGCGCGACGATCCCGGAGGGCAAGTTCGCCCAGCGCACCGCGATGACCGAGGCGCTCGACGGGGCCGTGCGCGCCGGCTACGACACCGACACCGTGGCCTGCATCGCCGGCGGCCTGCTGGGTGCGGCGCTCGGCCACAAGGCCGTCCTCCTCGAATGGCGGCGCGCCCTGTTCGGATGGCCCGGCTACGAGGTCAGCGAACTCGCGAACCTGGCCGAGCGCGTCGTGGATCTCCCGGTCCCCGCGGCCGTCCCCGAGGCCCCCGTCGTGCTCGAGGGCGACTCTCCGCTGGCCGCGCTGTGATGGACGACCGCGACGCGCCCACGATGCCGGAGACCTCTGCGCCCGGGCGCACGCTGCGCATCCTGAGCTGGAACATCTGCGAGCTGAGGGGAGACCTCGGCGCGCTCGTCGCCGCCATCGGCGACATCGCCCCCGACATCCTGCTCGTGCAGGAGGCGCCCCGGCTCGTGCTGCCGCAGACCCGGCTGGATTGGTTCGCGCGGCGCATCGGCCGTCGGATCCTGGTCGGCGGCCGCTTCGGCCGCGGTCTCGCGATCCTCGCGACCGACGAGATCGCGCGTCAGCTGGTGCACGCGGGGATGCACCGTGTCTCGCAGCGCATCACGGACGGCAAGTCCACGTATCCGCGCGGCGTGGCGGCCGTGCGGCTGTCGACCGGCCGCGGGTCCGAGCTCCTCGTCTCGTGCATCCACTTCGCGCTCCAGGAGGACAACCGGATCGCGCATGCACGGCACGTGCAGGAGCTCGTGCGGGGTGCGGGTGCTCCCGTCGTGATCGGCGGTGACCTCAACGAGGTGGGCAGCGGCGCCGCCCGAACGCTGCTGGCTCAGGTGGCATGGGACACCGGGGACGACGCACGGGGCGGGACCTTCCCGGCCCTCCGGCCGCAACGGCGGATCGACGCGCTCTACGCGACAGACGACGTGCGGGTGCTCGAGGCGCGGCCGCTCACCGAGAGCGCCTCCGTGCCCGCCGAGCGCTTTCGCGAGGCCTCCGACCACCTGCCGGTGCTGCTCGAGATCGAGGTCCCCGCGTTCTGAGGGCCGTCCTGGTCAGCTCGTGCGGTGCACGCGCACGCCCACCCGGAGCGGCAGGCGCCTCTCCTGGCCGCCGCTCAGGCGCAGCCCGATCGAGTCGGAGCGCTCATCCGGCGCCAGCAGGCTGAGCTGCGTGCGGTGGGAGTCGAGCGCGCCGCGCACCGCGGCGGCCGTCTCGGGCAGGTCCCGCGCGGCGAACGAGTCGTCGGCCGCTCCGCGCCCCTCCTCGTGGTAGCTCTCGACCTCGATGAAGGGAACGCCCGTCACCATCGAGGCCGCGGCGGTGAGCTCGTGGACGAGCACATGGTCGGGGTGGCCGTAGGTGCCGCCGTCGTCGTAGGAGACGAGCACATCGGGGCGCTCGTGCTCGATCGCGGTCACCAGGTCGGCGAGCGCCTCCTCGCGGGGGCGACGCGTGAAGGCGTCCGGGCCCGTGCCCTCGGCCGGACCGGCGATCTGCGGGGTCACCCAGCGCATGCCGGAGTCGCGATAGCGGCGCGGCGCGGCGCCGGCGGCGAGGGCGGGAGGGGTGCCCAGCAGGTGCCGCCGGGCGATGCCGAGAGAGGCCGCCGCGCCGTCGAGCTCGGCCATCCGCACCTCGTCGAAGGGGCGGGCGTCCCCGGCGGGGATCGAGCCGGGGATCGTCTCGCCCTCCTCGCCGCGGGTCGCGGTCACGAGCACCACCTTGGCCCCGCGAGCGGCCAGATGCGCCAGCAGGGTGCCGGTCGAGAGGGACTCGTCGTCGGGATGGGCGTGGACCGTGAGCACGGTGCGGGCCGCATCGAGCAGGTCCCACGGGTCGCGGGACTCGTCGAGGGGCGTCACGGGCATGGGGAGTCCTTTCGCAGTCGGGGGATGCTCGTCGGCGGCAGCGAGGAACCATCGAGGACGTGGCGGTAGACGGACTCGAGGTCGGCGGCGCTCGCCGCCCACGAACGGGACTCGGCGAAGGCTCGGGCCGAGCGCGCCATGCGACGGCGGGCGTCCGCGTCCTCGAGCACGGTCTCGACGGCGTGCGCCCATACGTCGGCGTCACGGCTGTCGAGGACGAGGCCGCCGTCGCCGATGGCCTCGGCGACACCGCCCGCGCAGCGCCATGCGATCACGGGCGTGCCGCACGCCTGCGCCTCGAGGGCCACGAGGCCGAAGGTCTCGGACCAACTCGGCAGCAGCAGCACGCTCGCCGTGCCCATGAGGCGCGCGAGCTCGGCCCGCGAGACCGAGCCGAGGAACTCGACGCGGTCGGACACGCCGAGCTCCTCGGCCTGGCGGGCGAGGTCGCCGGGGTAGGCCGAGAAGTCGTCGGAGGCGCCGCCGGCCAGCAGGAGGCGTGCGCCGTGGGCGCTCCCGAGACGCGCGAGCACCTCGATCGCGAGGTCGGGCGCCTTGAGGGGCTGCAGGCGCGCCGCGAACAGCAGCAGCGGCTCGGCGGGCATC
>DAMDHZ010000082.1:3250-13177 GCA_032101665.1 Brachybacterium sp.
GGGCATCTTCTCGGGCGGCACCGGGCGGAACGCGTCGGGATCGACGCCGGGCCGGACCACGGCCATCCGCTCGGCCGGGACGTCGTAGCGCTCGTGGACCGTGCCGGCCTCGGCATCGGAGACCGCCACCACGAGGTCGGCGGTCGTGGCCGACGCGCGCTCACCGGCGATCCGGCCGTCCGACTCGGCGGGCTCGCCCGCACCGAGCGAGGTCGAGTCCACCGGTGCGGCCACCGAGTGGAAGGACTGCAGGAGCGGCAGGCCGCGCTGTCGGGTCATGGGCAGGGCCGCGACACCGCTGAACCAGTGATGGGCGTGGACCACGTCGAACGGGTCGTCCGCGGAGTCGAGCATCCGGTCGAGCGACGCGGTGAACGGAGCGATGGCCTGCTCCATGTCGCTCTTGGCGAGGGGCCGCGGGGGCCCCGCGTCGAGGTGGATCAGGCGCAGGTTCGGCTCGACCTCGATCAGGCGCGGGGCGTCGGGATCGGCACGGCGGGTCAGCAGGTCGACCCGGTGACCCCGGCGGGCCAGGGCGGTGGCCTGCTCGAGCACGACCACGTTCATGCCGCCCGCATCGGCGCTGCCAGGAACGGACAGGGGAGAGGTGTGCAGCGAGATCGCGGCGACGTGGAGAGGGCGGGCGGACATGCACTGATCCTAGGAGCACCAGCCGTGATCCGGTCGCGGGCGTCCGCCGCGGGGGCTGTGGCCGCTGGCCCCGGCGCCGCTACCAGACGTTCACTCGACTTGCCATGCAGCCCCTAACTGCTCACCGTGGGGCGATGACGTCACTGCGCAGCTCCCTGAAACGCCTCGCGAGGGAGGAGCTCGGGATCGCCGGGCTCAGACCGGGTCAGCTCGACGCCATGGAAGCGGCCGCGTCGGGCCGCGACGTGCTGGCGGTCATGCCCACCGGCTATGGCAAGTCCGCGATCTACCAGATCGTCGCCGCGCATCTGCCGGGGCGGACCGTCGTGGTCTCACCGCTGATCGCGCTCCAGCGCGATCAGGTGACCGGTCTGGAGCATGCCGCCTCGTCCCTCGACGGCGTGACCGTCAACTCCTCCCGGAGCGCCCAGGAGACGGACGCGGCCTGGGACGCGCTCTCGCGCGGGGAGGCGGAGTTCCTCTTCGTCGCTCCCGAGCAGCTGGCCAATGATGCCACCATGCAGGCCGTCGCCGATCTGCGACCGGATCTGCTGGTGGTCGACGAGGCCCATTGCGTCTCGGCCTGGGGGCACAGCTTCCGCCCCGACTATCTCGCCCTGGGGCCGGTGGTCGAACAGCTCGGACACCCGGTCGTCATCGCGCTGACCGCGACGGCGGCCCCTCCCGTGCGCGAGGAGATCGTCGAGCGGCTGGGGATGCGTGAGCCGATGGTCGTGGCGCACGGCTTCGACCGTCCGAACCTCGAGCTGAGCGTCCGCCGCCACACGACGGCGAAGGAGCTGCGGGCGGCGCTCGTCGAGCATGTCGTCGAGCTGTCACAGGCCCTGGAGAGCGGGACCGGTCTCGTCTACGTGGCCCGTCGCCGTGACGCCGAGCAGATCGCCGCCGCGCTCCAGGCGGAGGAGGTCCACGCACGCGCCTATCACGCGGGCATGGCGCGCGACGAGCGGGACCGGGTGCAGGAGGCGTTCGACTCGGGCGAGGCCGCCGTGGTGGTCGCCACGAGCGCCTTCGGCATGGGCATCGACAAGCCCGACGTCCGATTCGTCGTGCATGCGGCCCCACCCGGCTCGATCGACGCGTACTACCAGGAGATCGGACGGGCCGGACGGGACGGCGAGCCGGCCGAGGCCGTGCTGCACTACCGCCCGGAGGATCTGTCCTTACGGCGATTCTTCTCGGCGGCGCGGGTGCCGGACGACGATCTCACCGCGGTGCTCGCGGCGGTCCGTGAGGGCGCCCGGAGTGCCACCGCCCTGCGCCGCACCACCGGCCTGTCGGCGCGCCGGGTCACCGGCGCGCTGAACCTGCTGGCGGAGACGAACACGATCGAGCGCCATCGAAAGGGATTCAGCGTGCAGTCCGAGCTGAAGGCGCACACGGTCCTCGCCCGGGTCACCGAGCACGTCGCCGCCCGTGAACGGATCGAGCAGTCGAGGGTCGAGATGATGCGGGGCTATGCCGAGACCGCCGGCTGTCGCCGGGAGTTCATGCTGACCTACTTCGGCGAGGACTTCACGCCCCCGTGCGGCCGCTGCGACGTCTGCCGAGCCGGCACCGCCGAGGACCCGGACGCCGCGGAGGACCCCGGAGACTTCCGCGCCCATGAGGAGATCGAGCACGCCCAGTGGGGTCGCGGCACGGTGATCCGCACCGAGGCCGACCGGATCACCGCCTACTTCCCCGACCACGGGTACCGGACCCTCTCGCGGAAGATCGTGGTGGACGAGGGGATCATCGAGCCGAGCTGAGCTCCGTGTGCGCGCCATCGACCACGCGCCCGCGCATCTGCACCACCTCGTGAGGTCGTCCGGTGAGGCTCTGATGCACCCCGCGCGCCGTGACGGCGAGACCGAGATGCTCGTACAGCGCGATCAGCCCCGCCTCCTCGGCGCGGACCGTGCAGCCGACCGAGCGCAGCCCGAGCCGCTGGGCCTCGGCGTAGGCCCATCCGACGAGCACGCGCGCCCACCCCCGTCCGCGCTCGTCCACGAGCACCGCGACTCGCGACATCTCGAGCGCCCGGTCGCGCGTGGCCCGCAGCTTCATGGCGGCGACGACGCGGCCCTCGGCGATCACCGCGACCGCACGCAGGCGGCCGGAGAGGTCCTCGCGCAGCGACTCGACGGTCTCGAGCATCGCACCCGAGGGCGCCTCGGTGCGGTCGTACTGGGCGAATGCGTCCTGGAGCACGTCCCGCAGCACACCGGCATCGTCGGGGCCGAGCTCGCGCACCTCGTGCGCGGGGCGCCAGCGCCTCTCGAGGCGCACGAGCGTCACGTCGTCCCCGGTGCCGCTGCGCGGCGAGACGGTGACCTCGCCGAGGTCGGCCATGTGGTGGCGCGCGTACACGGCGACCAGACCTCGGTGACGGGGCACCACGTTGCACGCGATCCCGTCGTACCCCTCGGCGCGGGCCGTCGCGGTGATCCATTCGATCATCCGGTCCGCATGGCCGCGGCCGCGACGGGACGGGAGCACCGAGACCCGCCAGAAGTACAGCAGCCCGGTTCCCTCCTCCGGGAAGTACTTGGCGATCGCGACGGGGACGTCCTCCTCGAGCACGGCGATCGCGTGGCCGCCGGTGCGGAGTTCCTCGGCGATCGAGGCATCGGTCTCGCGCTCGGTCCCGTAGGAGAAGTCCGGCGTGATGTACTCGGCGAACGCCGACTGCATGATCGTCCGGACGGTCGGGGCGTCGTCGGCCGTGAGCTCGACGATCCGCACCCGGCCCGGATCCCGGGGGTGGGGCTCGGGAGCAGGGGTGAGGTTCTGGATGCTGCTCATCACCGGGTGATCCTAGGCGCCGGCTCGGCGGAGCACGGCATGGTGCCGTCATCGGGCGTCATCCGGGGGCAGGTTCGCCGCGGGCGTAGCGCGCGACGTGGACATCACCGCCCGTGGAGGACAGTGTGGAGGCATGACTATTGCACCCCTGATCGATTGGCACGCGTACAACGTGTCGGCGGCGGGGCGCCCTGCGCGGCGGCAGGTCTCCCGTGTGATCGCTGCCGCCGGAGGGGACGGTCCGGGACGCACGGTCCTGGAGATCGGCGCCGGCGGGGGGGCCGACGCCCTCGAGTTCGCGCGGCACGGCTGGACCGTGTACGCCTACGACACCGATGACACCCTCGCCTCGCGCCTCGTCGAGAACACCCGGATGCCCGGCACCGTCTACTTCCGCCACGGCGACGTCGCGGACGTCCAGGAGTTCCCCGCGGTCGATGCCGTGTTCGCGGCGTACTCGCTGCCGATGCTCGGGGATGCGCTGCCGACCGTCTGGGAGCGCCTCCGGGCGGCGGTGAAGCCGGGCGGGATCATCGCGGTCGACCTGTTCGGTGACAAGGACACCTCGGTCGAGAGGGAGGAGATCGCGACGCTCTCGCTCGAGCAGATCGACGCGATGTTCGAGGGCCTGCACATCGTCCGCCGCGAGATCCGCGACGAGGACGGCCGGTCCTTCGACGGGGAGAAGAAGCACTGGCACGTCCACTCGATGATGGCGCGCCGGCCGCGCTGAGGGAGCAGCGGCGACCTCCAGAATCGGCTTGACCGTCGACACGACGCGTGCGAGGCTCGGGTCGGCGATGATCCGTCGCCCAGCCCGCGTATCGGCCCCAGCCTGAGCGCAGCGGTGAAGGGGAGAGCATCCTCGGATCGGCTCACGTCCATGACGCGTCCACGCGCCGTCGCATGCTGGGGATGCCGATCGGCGCGAGGTGACCGCCATGACCCGCAACAGCGACCTCAAGCAGCTCGTCCGCGACCGTATGCGAGAGACGGGCGAGAATTACACCACGGCGCGCGCCGATCTGCTCGCCGAGCGCGCGACGGATCCGCGGGGCCCGCTGATCACGGCGTCCTCCCCTCCGCGCGCCGTGCCCGACCCGGTGGCGGCTCGAGCGCAGCATGAACGCCTGATCCGGCCGTTCCTGCGGGAGGGGCGGCTCGTGCAGATCCCGAGCCGACGTCGGGCGCGCTTCGCGGTCATGCTCGAGCTGCTCGCGCGCTTCGCCCCAGGGGAGACGTACACCGAGGTGGAGGTCGGCGAGATCCTGGGCGTCCTCCACGAGGACGTGGCCTTTCTGCGGCGGGAGCTGGTCGACTACGGACTCCTTGAGCGCGACAGCCTCGGCGCCTACTGGGTCACCCGCACCCTGCCCGCCCGAACCGGGAACATGGTCCAGGAGGTCACGGAGTGGGAACGGGTGTGGCTTCCCCGTTTTCTCCAGGGCGCTGAGTCGTCGTCCCGGTGAGCGCATAATCGTCGGCATCCGCTGCCGCCGGCAGCGGGCACCGAGACGAGGAGAACCCATGGCGGCGAAGGGGACGGACGAGGACGGTCGGTTCAGCTCCGAGGAGCGCGCGGCGATGAAGCAGCGCGGGGCAGAGCTCCGACGCTCGCGCACCGCCAAGGGCGCCGAGAAACAGGAAGCGGAGGCCCGGGCGCTCGCCGAGGCCATCGCGGGCATGGAGGGCGAGGACCGCGAGCTCGCCGAGCTCGTCGAGCGGGCGGTCACGAGTGCCGCGCCTCAGCTGCTCAAGAAGACCTGGTACGGCTTCCCGGCGTGGCATGCCGGAGACGGCAAGGCGATCGTATTCTTCAAGCCTGCGGCGAAGTTCAAGGAACGCTATGCCACGCTCGGTTTCAACGACATGGCGCAGCTCGACGACGGCGACATGTGGGCCAAGGAGTTCGCCCTGCTGCACGCGAGCGACGAGGTCGAGCAGCGTGTCGCCGACCTCGTGAGGCGAGCGGCCGGTTGAGGCCGCGGGGCGCCCGTGTCCAGCACGGCTCCGGCGAGCCCGGTAAGTCCAGCCTGAGCGACCCGCTGGTCCGCTCCCACGTTGCCACGAGAACGTGCAGGTCACGGACGGGTGGGGACGCGAGGTCAGGT
Source organism: Brachybacterium sp. (assembly GCA_032101665.1). GTDB lineage: Bacteria > Actinomycetota > Actinomycetes > Actinomycetales > Dermabacteraceae > Brachybacterium. The sequence continues at coordinate 8,821 of DAMDHZ010000082.1, forward strand.
AGGCCTGATCTGGACTCAGTCCAAAAAACGTGCGACGCACAGTATGCTGGGTGCACGTCGACGGGGGTGGTCGTCATGATGGAGACCGCCCGGAACCGTCGATCCGACCGGATGAAAGGACATTGCGATGACCGACACCGATGTGAAGCTTCCCGAGAACCACGGTGCGACGCTGACCGATCGCGAGAACGCGGAGAACGGCTTCACGGCCGATGCGACGCTCGCGGACAACCTCCAGGCCGTCCTCGTGGACCTGGTGGCGCTGCACCTCGTGGGCAAGCAGGCCCACTGGAACATCGTCGGCCCGAACTTCCGTGACCTGCACCTGAACCTCGACGAGGTCGTGAGCGTGGCCCGCGAGGGTTCCGACGAGATCGCCGAGCGCATGCGTGCCCTGCACGCGACGCCCGACGGCCGGCCCGCCGTGGTCGCCGCGACCACGACGCTTCCCGAGCTCCCGCAGGGCGAGATCTACACCCACGACGCGATCGATCTGATCGTGACGTCGATCGAGGCGGCCACCGGCACGATGCGCCGGGTGCACGACGCGGTCGACGAGGCCGACGCGACCACGGCCGACATCCTCCACGACTTCATCCACCAGCTCGAGCAGCAGGCCTGGTTCGTGGGCGCCGAGACGCGCAAGCCGTCCGTGCGCTGACACCGGAGACGGGGCTGCGCCCCGTCGTCCCCGGGAGGCGGAGAACCTCCCGGCCGAAGGCTCCGTGCCCCGTTCGCCCGGGCACGGAGCCTTCGTCGTGCTCACCCTCCGATGACGCCGGGTAGTGGCGGCATCGCCTTCCTCGCTCACCCCGTGAACTGCCGACTCCGGAATGGCTCGGGACGCCGAGGTCCGCCATCGGGCGGATTCCGCCTGGACGCGTGCGCTCGGAACGAAAGAGGCGTGGGAAAGCTGACGGCTGACGACGCGTGGTCGTTCATCGACCGAGGACATGCATGAGGACGGGGGAGGCAAGGAGAAGCGCTGCCACGATGACGGCGGCGACGATGAAGCCCCAGGCAGCTCCCGCGTGGAACCCCGTGCCGGACGTGACGACGTGCGCCTCGGCCGGGTCGGCGGGGTTGACGAGTACAGCGACCGCTTCCGGTGCTTTCCGCCAAGGGATCGACTGGCGACCGCTGGATGACTGGACGGTACGGGTGATCCCGTCGCTCCAGGTGTACTCGACCAGAAGGTACTCGAGGAAGGTCCTCGTCGAGTCACCGGCCGCTGTCTCCCATCGTGTGGGGCGCTCGATCACTCTCCCTTCGACCGGTACCCACGACTCGCGGCGCTTCTTCATGCCGCGATCGTACCGGCCGGCCGCACGGGCTCACGGCTGTCCGGGGCTTCTCACCTCGGCTACCCGAGGCGCTGACAGGCGGCCCCCAGGGCCCCATGGTCCGATGACACCATGAAGCTCAGCAGAGTCCTCCATGCCGCACGATCCGCACTCCGCACCGACAAGGGCCGCGAGGTCGGCGGCCGTGTCACCGACGCTGCCGCCGATACGGCACGCCGGGTCTCTCCGAAGCACCGGGACGCTATCGACAAGGCACAGCGTCATGCACAGAAGTACCTCGACCGGTCGTGACCACGTGAGGGCGCGACGCCCTTCCCATGAGGGTCCAGGTGCCCGGGTGCAGCGAGCCTGGAAGATACGTGACGAACGGTTGTGACAGCGCACGGCGCGGGAGATCATCCGTTCGCCTCCTGTCGCTTCTTCAGCTCCTGAGTGGCCTTGTCGATGCGGTCGAGGAGCTCAGCGTCGCTCATCTGGCCGAGAGGCTTGCCATCGGGAGCAAAGGCTGTGTCGTCGGTGGGCGAGTCGGCGGAGGTCTGGCCGGTGTCGGCGTTGGTCACGGTGACCGAGCCGTCGGGCGCGATGTCCGCACGATACGACACGGCCTGGCCATGCCCGATCGACGCCACCCAGTGGCCGTCACGGCCCGGCAGCACCTCGCAGACCGTCATCCCCGACGCCCACCGCGTCGTCCACGCCGAGTCCCCCTGCACCGACGACTCCTTGATCGACGTGGTGATCGTCGAGGTCGACTGCATCGCCGGCGACGTGTTCACCGTGACCGGTGCCCGCCCCGGCTTGTCCTGCGTCGCGGGGATCGAGGCGATCGCGGTCATGGACTGCGAGGAGCCGCGGACATGCCACGAAAGCCGTACGCGGCTGACCAGCGTCGTCAGCCATAGGTGGGGTACTGGGGCCAGCCGGCCGGGCTGTCCTCGAAGTCCTGCTGTCGCCCGTACACGGTGCGATCCTTGATGTGCGCGATCGGCAGGATCGCCTCAGTGCCTCGCTGGCGGGTCATGTAGGTGAGGAAGACCCGTCCGTCCTTCTTGAGGTAGTACGAGTAGCCCGGCACGGGGCCCGCGTAGTCGCCCGAGTCCGGGTTCTCGGGGCGCAGCGTCCAGTTCCAGTCGTGGTGATAGGTGGTCGAGCCGGACTAGGCCCAGGTGTGCGACCAGCCGTGGCGCTTCCCCCACGCCTTGAGCCGCGAGATCGGGGCCTCGGAGATCAGCGCGAAGGCGATGCCCTCCTCGTCCAGACGTCTCATGCTCGCCGGGAGGTTGTCCACCGCCCACGTGCACGACGGGCAGCCGTCCTCCCACTCCGGCGCGAACATGAAGTTCTGGACGAGCAGCAGGTAGTGCTCGCCGAACAGCGAGGAGAGCCGCACCGGGCCGTCGGGGCCGGTGAACGTGTAGTCCTCCACCTCGACCATGGGCAGGCGGCGTCGGGCCGCTGCGGCGCGATCGCTCGCGTGGGTGGCCTCCTTGTCGAGACGGACCTGGTCGGCGAGCGCCTCGTCGAAGGCGGCGCGGTCGACGACGGGGGGAGCCGCCGTGGGCTGCTGTGCCTTACGACCGGCGGCCGGTGATGTCGTCGTGCTCTCGTCCATGCTCATGGCCCCTCCCGATCTCGGGTGTCGCGCATCACACTACCTGCCGCCGGGCCCGGTCGGCGCTGCTGCGCCCGACCGGGCGTCGACGTGCGAGGGCGACCAGCACGATGCGCACGCAGTCCTCGAGGGAGACGGGCTCATGCACCGCGGCGCCCTCCTCCATCGGCTCGACGACGACCCAGCGCGGCACGCCGCTGCGACGCATACGGCCGATCTCGATGGCGCGGTCGCCGCTCACGGGGATCGTGAGGGCACCGCTCGGCCCGATGAGCAGCCGATGGCGCAGAGACGGTCGACGACGCACGAGCCGGCTCCGGATCCGTTCGCGGTCGATGGCGGCCTCGTCGCGTCGTGAGTCGTGGAGCATGGGCCCTCCTCTGGTGGCCCGGCGACAGGGCCGGGGTTTGTCCTGGTCGAGAGTGACGCTAGGGACACCCCCCGACAGACGGGGCCGGCGACCGTCCGGTCGGTCCCGCCCCGAGCGGAGGGCGACCGTGGCAGGGTCGACCCAACGGCCCGACCCCCGAGGAGGAGCACGACATGCGCGCAGTCACCTGGCAGGCCCCCGGCACGATGAGCATCGAGGAGGTGCCCGATCCCCGCATCCAGGAGCCCACGGACGCGATCGTCCGCATCACCTCCACAGCCATCTGCGGCTCCGATCTGCACCTGTACTCCGTGCTCGGCCCCTTCATGGACGCCGGCGACGTCGTCGGCCACGAGCCGATGGGCATCGTCGAGGAGGTCGGCGACGCAGTCACCAGCCTGTCCGTCGGCGACCGCGTCGTCATCCCCTTCACGATCTCGTGCGGGCACTGCTGGATGTGCCGGCGGGGCCTGCAATCCCAGTGCGAGACGACGCAGGTCACCCGGTACGACAGCGGTGCGGCGCTCTTCGGCTACTCCCGGCTCTACGGCTCCGTGCCCGGCGGTCAGGCGCAGTACCTGCGTGTCCCGCACGCCGACTACGGCCCCGTGGTAGTCCCGCCCGACGGGCCCGATGAGCAGTACCTGTTCCTCTCCGACATCCTGCCCACCGCGTGGCAGGCCGTGCAGTACGCGGGCACCGGGGAGGACGACACCCTGGCGGTGCTCGGGCTCGGGCCGGTCGGCCAGTTCGCGGCCCGGATCGGCAGGCACCTCGGGGCGCGCGTGATCGGCGTGGACCCGGTGCCCGAGCGCCGGACCATGGCCGAGCGCCATGGCGTCGAGACGATCGACGACGACTCCGCCGTCGACCGCCTGCGCGAGCTGACCGACGGGCGTGGCGCGGATGCCGTGGTCGACGCGGTCGGGATGGAGGCGCACGGCTCGCCGATCGCGAGCGCGGTCCAGAAGGCGGCGGGACTGCTCCCCGACGCGCTCGCCGCGCCGCTCATGCAGAAGGCGGGAGTGGACCGGCTCACCGCGCTCGAGACCGCTCTCTTCGCGGTCCGCC
>DAMDHZ010000083.1:0-8645 GCA_032101665.1 Brachybacterium sp.
GGCCGACATGCTCAAGGGCGGCGTCATCATGGACGTCGTCACCCCCGAGCAGGCCCGCATCGCCGAGGACGCCGGCGCCGTCGCGGTGATGGCGCTCGAGCGCGTTCCCGCCGACATCCGCGCCGAGGGCGGTGTGTCCCGCATGAGCGACCCCGACATGATCGAGGGCATCATCGAGGCCGTCTCCATCCCCGTCATGGCCAAGGCCCGCATCGGCCATCAGGTCGAGGCGCAGATCCTCGAGCACCTCGGAGTGGACTACATCGACGAGTCCGAGGTGCTCAGCCCCGCCGACTACGCCCATCACATCGACAAGCAGCGCTTCACCGTGCCGTTCGTGTGCGGCGCGACCAACCTCGGGGAGGCGCTGCGCCGCCTCGCCGAGGGCGCCGCGATGATCCGCTCCAAGGGTGAGGCCGGGACCGGCGACGTCTCCGAGGCGACCAAGCACATCCGCACCATCCGCAAGCAGATCTCCGAGCTCCACGGGCTGTGGACGTCCTCGCCCGAGGAGCTGTACGTCGCGGCCAAGGAACTCCAGGCGCCGTACGAGATCGTGCGCGAGGTCGCCGAGCGCGGCGAGCTGCCCGTCGTCCTGTTCACCGCCGGCGGCGTCGCCACCCCGGCCGATGCGGCGCTCATGATGCAGCTCGGAGCCGACGGCGTGTTCGTCGGCTCCGGCATCTTCAAGTCCGGCGATCCCGCGCGCCGAGCCGCCGCGATCGTGCGCGCCACGGCGCAGTACGACGATCCTGCCGCGATCGCGGACGCCTCGCGTGGGCTCGGGCAGGCGATGGTCGGCATCAACGTCGCCGATCTGCCCGCTCCACACCGCCTGGCCGAGCGCGGCTGGTGACGGACGAGCGGGTCGCCGACGAGCGGAGCACGCTGGCGGGCACCGCCCTGTCCGGTGCCGGCCTGCGCGTCGGCGTGCTCGCGCTCCAGGGCGGCGTGCGCGAGCACGCGGAGCTGCTGACGGACCTGGGTGCGGAGGCGGTGCTCGTGCGCCGGGCCGCTCAGCTCGAGGATCTCGACGCGCTCATCCTCCCGGGCGGCGAGTCCTCCACGATCGATCGGCTCACGCGGATCCTGGGGCTGCGCGAGCCGCTGCGCGCCGCACTCGCCGGTGGCCTGCCGACGCTCGGGACCTGCGCGGGCCTCATCCTGCTCGCCGATCGCCTGCTCGACCCTGCCCCGGGCCAGGCGAGCCTGGGCGGTCTGGACGTGACCGTGCGGCGCAACGCCTTCGGTCGCCAGGTCGACTCGGCCGAGGAGACCCTCACGACGACGCTCGGTTCCGTGCGGGCGGCTTTCATCCGGGCACCCGAGGTGGTCTCCGTGGGCACGGGCATCGAGGTCATCGCCCGCCGCGGCGCCGACGTGGGAGCGCAGGACGCCCCGATCGTGGGCGTCCGCGCGGGCAGCCTGCTCGGCATCTCCTTCCACCCGGAGCTCATGGGGGGGGCGACCGTGCATCGCGAGCTGCTGCGCCTCGCCGCCCGCCGCCGGGATGCGGACGGCTGAGGGCCCGAAGGTCGGGAGACGGCGGCATCGGGCGTCGCGGCGGCGTGCGCGGGGCGGGGGCGACCAGCTGATGGCGTGGTTCCCCGGGCCGCGTCGCCGGACCGGGTGCACCATGGACGGATGAGGGTCATGACGTTGAACACGTGGGGCATGCGCGGAGACTGGCAGGATCGGCAGGAGCGGTTCCGACGACGATTCGATCACATCGCACCGGACATCGTGACCCTGCAGGAGACCGTGCGCACCGCCGATGTCGATCAGGCCCGCAGTCTGGTGGGCGACGACTTTCACCTGGCCGAGCAGGAGGAGCGCGAACCCGGGCGGGCCGGGGCGCCGGCCGGGCAGGGCATCACGACAGCGTCTCGCTGGCCGCTCGGCCGGGTGTTCGAGATCGACCTCCACCTCACGGAGCGCACCGGAGACTTCGCATGCACCTGTCTGGTGACGGAGGTCCTCGCTCCGCAGCCGCTCGGCCGGATCTGGGTCGCGAACCACTTCCCCGACTACCAGCTCGACCATGAACGCGAACGACGCCTGCAGACGGCTGCCGTGGCGCGCGAACTCGAGCGGATCGTGGCCGAATCGCCCGGGCACGTCGTCATCGCCGGCGACCTGGACGCCGACGCCGACGCCGACAGCATCCGCTTCCTCACCGGCCGTCACGTGATCGACGATCTGAGCGTCTGCTATCGCGACGCGTGGGAAGCGGTCCATCCCGAGGAGCGGCTCGCGACCTACGTGCCCTCGAACCGCTATCAGATGGATCCGGACTGGCCCTTCCGGGGCATCGACCATGTCCTGGTCCGATGCGCCGCCACGGGCCCGACGCTGGTGGCGACGTCGTGCACGCGCGCGTTCGACCGCGGCCCCGACACGATCAGCGACCACTACGGCCTCGTGGTCGACTACGAGGTGGCGCATTCCGTCTCGTGACGACCTCGCATCGACGTCGACGTCTCCGGTGGGTCCGGCCGCGTCGCGACCGCGCGGTCGGCGTCGCAGGAATGTCTGTCGTGTCGCATAGGGTGGGGCACCCGATCCCAGTCGCCGGCCGAACCGCGCGACGAGGAGGCCCCCGTGATCCGATTCGACTCCGTCGGGAAGACCTACCCTGACGGCACGACCGCTGTGGGCGAGTTCTCGTACACGATCGACTCGCACGCGAGCGTCGTGCTCGTGGGCACGAGCGGCTCCGGCAAGACCACCCTGCTGCGCATGGTCAATCGCATGGTCGACCCCACCTCGGGCCGCGTGCTGATCGACGACGAGGACGTGGCGCAGATCGATCCCGTGAAGCTGCGGCGGCGTATCGGCTACGTCATGCAGTCCAGCGGTCTGCTGCCGCACCGCACCGTCGTCGACAACGTCGCCACCGTGCCCGTCCTCAACGGCACACCCAAGAAGGATGCGCGCGCCCGCGCGCTCGACCTCATGGAGATGGTGGGACTGGCGCGCGACCACGGGATGCGCTACCCCTCGCAGCTCTCGGGTGGCCAGCAGCAGCGTGTGGGCGTGGCCCGCGCGCTCGCCTCGGACCCCAACATCCTGCTCATGGACGAGCCCTTCGGCGCGGTCGACCCCATCGTGCGCGCGGAGCTGCAGTCCGAGCTGCTGCGCCTGCAGCGCGAGCTGGGCAAGACCATCCTGTTCGTCACCCACGACATCGACGAGGCGTTCCTGCTCGGCGACGAGGTGGTCGTGCTCCGGCCCGGCGGCGAGATCGCCCAGGCGGGCACTCCCGAGGAGATCCTCGCGGATCCGGCCGACGAGTTCGTGCAGAACTTCATCGGCGGCGATCGCGGCAAGCGGTCCCTGCACATCGAGGAGGTCGACGGCGCCCGGGTTGTGCTCGATGCGGCCGGCAGCGCGATCGGTGTGCTCGACGGGGAACGCGGCAGGAGCCCGTTATGAGGTGGGTGCTCGACAACCTCGACACCATCTCCTCGAGCCTCGGGGCGCACCTGCTGCAGGCGCTGCCGCCGATCGTGCTGTCGTTCGTGCTCGCGATCCCGATCGCCAAGCTCGCCGGCTCCCGGGGATGGCTGCGCGGCACCGTCAGCGTCAGCTCCGGCCTGCTGTACGCGGTGCCGTCCCTCCCGCTGTTCATCGTGCTCCCGCTGATCCTGGGCACGGGCATCCGCAGTCCCTTCAACATCGTCGTCGCCCTCACGCTCTACGGGCTCGCCCTCATGGTGCCGAGCGCGGTGGGCGCCTTCGGCAGCGTGAGTCGGGAGGTGCTGCAGTCCGCGAGTGCGCAGGGCTACGCATCGTTCGCGCGGTTCGTGCAGGTGGAGCTGCCGCTCGCCGGGCCCGTCCTGCTCGCGGGCCTGCGGGTGGTCACGGTCTCCACGGTCTCGCTTGTGACCGTCGGCGGCGTGCTCGGCGTGCCGAGCCTCGGCATGCTCTTCGTCGACGGATTCCAACGCGGCATCGTCGCCGAGATCCTCGCCGGCATCGTGATGACCGCCGTGCTCGCCCTCGTGATCGACGGCCTGCTGGTGCTGCTGGGCCGCGTGCTCATGCCCTGGACCCGCAGCGGGGTCTCCTCGCGACGCGGTCGTCGCAGCGACACGGGCGCGGCCGAGGCACCGCGCCTCGATCCGGCCGCCCAGGAGGTGAGCGCCTCATGAACCAGCTGTTCGACGCCTTCGCCTGGCTCGCCGACCCGCTGCACTGGAGCGGGCCCTCGGGGATCCCGATGCGCTTGGGCGAGCACCTCTGGTACACCGTGCTCGGGGTGGGCATCGCCGCGGTGATCGCCGTGCCGCTCGGCCTGGTCGTCGGCCACACTCATCGGGGGCGGGGGCTCGCGGTGACCGCCTCCGGCGCCGCGCGGGCCCTGCCCACCCTGGGCCTCGTCACCCTGTTCGGCCTGCTCGCCGGCATCGGCCTGCTCGCCCCGGTCCTCGCCTTCGTGATCCTGGCGATCCCCTCGCTGTTGGCCGGGGCGTACTCGGCGTGCGAGGCCGTCGACCCGCGCACGGTCGACGCCGCCCGGGCACAGGGCATGACCGAGTGGCAGATCCTCGTGCGGGTCGAGCTCCCGCTCGGGATGCCGCTGCTCATCTCCGGGCTGCGCTCGGCGACCCTGCAGGTGATCTCGACCGCGATGCTCGCGGCGTACATCGGCAACGGCGGCCTGGGCCGCTACATCTTCCTGGGGCTGAAGACCCAGGACTACCCCCAGATGCTCGGCGGATCCCTGCTCGTGATCGCGCTCGCGATCGTGCTCGAGGTGATCCTGCTGACCGTCCAGCGGCTCACGGCCCCGCGGGGGACCGCCGTGTCCACCTGATCCGTCGGCTGCCACCGCCCGGGTCCGGCTCCCTGCCGGGACCTCGTACCCGCCTCGACCGGCATCCACCGGGCATCCGCCCACGAACCCGCCCCTTCGGAAGGACAGATCCCATGACCACCACCTCCATCGGGCGCCGCAGCGCCCTGGGCCTGCTGGGCCTCGGCGGCGCGGCCGCCTCCCTCGCCGCCTGCTCCGACGACGACCCGCTGGCCCAGGAGTCCTCGAGCGCGGGCGGCTCCGACGGCGGCGGGGGCGGCGGCATCGTCGTCGGCTCCCAGGCCTACTACTCCAACGAGATCATCGCCGAGCTCTTCGCCCAGGTGCTCGAGAAGTCCGGGGCCCAGGTGTCACGCCAGTACCAGATCGGCCAGCGCGAGGTCTACCTGCCCGAGCTCGAGGGCGGCACGGTCGATGTGATCCCCGAGTACACGGGCAACCTGCTGCAGTACTACGACAAGGAGGCCGAGACGGCGAGCCCCGAGGAGATCGCCCAGGCGCTCTCGGAGGCCCTGCCCGACGCCCTGACGGCCCTGCCCTACGCCGAGGCGACCGATCAGGACTCCTACAACACGACCAAGGACTTCGCGTCGGCGAACTCCCTGGCCTCGCTCGCGGACCTCTCGACCGTGTCCGAGAGCCTCAAGGTGGCGGCCAACAGCGAGTTCGAGACCCGTCCGTACGGCCCCGAAGGCCTCAAGCGGGTCTACGGCGCCGACGTGGCGCTCGTGCCCGTCGAGGACTCGGGCGGCCCGCTGACCGTCAAGGCCCTCACCGACGGGACCGTGCAGCTCGCCGACATCTACTCGGCGGATCCGTCGATCGCGGCCAACGGCTTCGTGACCCTCGAGGACCCGGAGTCGATGATCCTGCCTCAGAACGTGGTGCCGATCGTCTCGGCCAAGGTCGACGACGCGGCCCAGGCGGCGATCAAGACGGTCACCGATGCGCTCACGACCGAGGAGCTCATCGCCTTGAACACCCAGAGCGTCGACGAGCAGAAGAAGTCCGCCGAGATCGCCACGGCGTGGCTGACGGACAAGGGACTGATCTGATCGTCGCGTCCGGGCCACCACGCCGACCGGACGGTCCGCCCCGGCGGGCCGGGGCTCTCGGGCTCGCGGGCTGACAAGCCCGCGATGCCGTGGCACGGTGGAGGACATGACCACCACCGAGAACTCCATCACCGTCACCCGCAGCATCGACGCTCCCGCCAAGGACATCTTCGATCTGCTGACCCTGCCCGCCCGCCACCGTGAGTTCGACGGCTCGGGCATGGTCCGCTCGAGCGCGGATACCGAGCGGATCACCACGGTCGGCGAGCAGTTCGTGATGAACATGCACGCCGAGGACATGGGCGATTACCGGATGTACAACCACGTCACCGCCTTCGACCACAACAAGATGGTGGGCTGGCAGCCCGCGCAGGAGCAGAGCAAGGACGAGCCGGCGGGCTGGGAGTGGCTGTACGAGCTCAAGTCGCTCGACTCGGGCGACACGGAGGTGTCACTGACCTACGACTGGTCGAAGGTCAGCGACCCGAAGCTCCGCCAGATCTTCCCCAAGGTCTCCGAGGAGGACCTCGAGCAGTCGCTCAACCTGCTCGCCGCCGCCGTCACCAAGAGCTGACCGGCCGGTGATCGTCCGGGCCCTTCCGCTGTCGCAGCGGGAGGGCCCGTCGCCGTGCCGTCGGCCCTGGTCACGGCACGGTCACAAGGTGGGCCGTCCCTGCCACCTCGGGTGATCGTGCGTGCTACGGTCCCCGATGTGTCGAGCCCCACATCGCCCATCGCCGTGCGACGCCCGCAGGTCACCGCGTGGTCCCTCGCCTGTTGCCGCGCGTTCGCCCCCGGCGCCTACGGTCGCCTCTCGTGACCTCCGCCGACCCTGCCGCGCTGCCCGCTGAGCCCCCGCGCTCCCGCGGTGCCTGGAAGCACTGGCTGCTGTTCGTCGGCCTGCTGCTGCCCAACCTCGTGCTGCTGACGATCTTCACGTACCGGCCCCTGGTCGACAACATCCGCCTGTCGTTCTTCGACTGGAACATCTCCTCGCCGACGTCCACGTTCATCGGCGCCGACAACTACGTCGAATGGGCCACGAGCCCCGACTCCTGGACGATCGTGCGCAACACCGTGGTCTTTACGATCGCGGTCATCGGCGGCTGCATGGTGCTCGGCCTGCTGCTCGCTCTCCTGCTCGACCAGCGCCTGCGCGGCCGCAACCTCGTGCGGTCGGCGATCTTCGCGCCCTTCGTGCTGTCGGGCGCGGCCGTCGGCATCGCCTTCCAGTTCGTCTTCGATCCCAACTTCGGCATGATCCGCGACCTGCTCGGCCGGATCGGCGTGCACACGCCCGACTTCTACCAGCGGCCCGGGTGGGCGCTGTTCATGGTCACCCTGACGTACATCTGGAAGAACGTCGGCTACAGCTTCGTCATCTACCTCGCCGCCCTGCAGGGCACGCGCCAGGACCTCTACGAGGCCGCCGCGATCGACCACGCCTCGACGTGGACCACGTTCTGGCGCGTCACCATGCCCCAGCTGCGCGCGACCACGTTCTTCCTGTCGATCACGGTGATGCTCAACTCGCTGCAGGTCTTCGACATCATCAACGTGATGACCCGCGGCGGACCGCAGAACATCGGGACCACGACGATGATCTACCAGGTCTACGTCGAGACCTTCCAGAACCAGCGGGCCGGCTACGGCGCGACCGTCGCGACCATCATGTTCGTCGTGCTCCTGCTCATCACGGTGGTCCAGGTGCGGATCATGGACCGGGAGGGGGCACGATGACCTCGACCGTCTCGCTCGTGCGCCGGATCGGCGGCTACGCCGCCATGCTCGTCGTGCTGCTCGTCATCGGGATGCCGCTGCTGTGGATCACGATCGCGAGCTTCAAGACCCAGTCCGACATCTACACGGTGCCGGCCACGTGGATCCCGCGTCCGTTCACGACGGACAACTACGGGACGCTCGTGACCCAGATCCCGTTCCTCACGTACTTCCGCAACTCGTTGATCATCGCGGGCTCGCTCACCGTGATCAAGGTGATCCTGGGCGTCATCAGCGCCTACGCCCTCGTCTTCGCCGAGGTCCCGCGCCGGGTGCGCACCATCGTGTTCGTCGTGATCGTCTCGGCGCTGCTGATCCCCAACCAGATCACGGTGATCTCCAACTACGCGCTCGTGGCCCAGGCCGGGCTGCGCAACACCTTCGCGGGGATCATCATCCCGCTCGCGGGCGTCGCCTTCGGCACCTTCCTCATGCGCAACCACTTCCTGTCGCTGCCCACCGAGGTGATCGAGGCCGCCCGGATGGACAACGCGGGCCCGATGCGCACCCTGTTCCGGGTGGTCCTGCCGATGAGCTGGCCCACGCTCGTGGCCTTCGTCCTCATCACCCTCGTCAACGAGTGGAACGAGTACCTCTGGCCCTACCTCATGTCCGACCAGGCGGGGACCGCGCCCCTGCCGATCGGCCTGACCCTCCTGCAGAACAACGAGGGCACCCAGAACTGGGGTCCCATCATGGCCGGCACGATCTTCACGATGCTGCCCATCCTCATCGTCTTCCTCGTCCTCCAGCGGCCCATGATCAAAGGCCTCACCTCGGGCGCCGTCAAGGGCTGAGCACCCTCGCCGCCATCCACCCCCCCTCGCCGTCCCGTCACCAGACCTCACGAACCCGCGAACCAAGGAGCAGTCATGAACGCACGCACCACCCGCCTGACCCGGCGCAGCCTCTTCGGCCTCGGAGGCGCCGCCGGCGCCCTCGCCCTGTCCGCGTGCGCCGGCACCGGCGGCGGCAGCGAGCAGAGCGGCGAC
>DAMDHZ010000083.1:8655-13131 GCA_032101665.1 Brachybacterium sp.
GACCGTCACCCTCGTCGACGGCGGCAAGAACTACGAGGAGGTCCAGCAGAAGTTCAACGCGGCCCTGTCCGGCGGCACCCTGCCCGACATCGTCGTGCTGTCCGACGTCACGTGGTTCAACTTCGCGCTCAACGAGCAGATCGCCCCGCTCGAGGACCTCTTCGACAAGGCCGGCGTCGACCCCTCGGGGTACGTCGAGCCGCTCTACAACGACTACACGTTCAAGGACAAGCACTACGCGCTGCCCTACTCCCGCTCGACGCCGCTGTTCTACTACAACAAGGACCTGTGGGCGAAGGCCGGCCTGCCCGACCAGGGGCCCGAGTCCTGGGAGCAGCTCACCGAGTGGGCGCAGACGCTCAAGGACAAGGCGGGGGCCCAGCTCTCCTTCGTGACGGGCGACGGTGTGGGCTATCTCGACTGGATCGCCCAGGGCCTGCTGTGGTCGATGGGCGGCGGCTACTCCGACGGCTACACCCCGACGTTCACCGACGACAACTCGATCAAGGCCGCCCAGCTGCTCCAGGACTTCAAGGCGACCGGCCTGTACGACGTCTCGAGCGACCCGTCCCCGGTGTTCAGCTCGGGCCAGTCGGCCGCCATGATCGAGTCCACGGGCTCCCTCAAGGGCGTGCTCGATGCCGCCGCGGGCAAGTTCGAGGTGGGCACCGCCTTCCTCCCGGGCCCGCGGGGCGAGAGCTGCCCGACCGGTGGCGCGGGCCTCGCGATCCCCGCCGGGATCTCGGACGAGCGCAAGGTGAACGCGCTCAAGGCCATCGGCTTCCTGACCAACGTCGAGAACACGGCGACCTTCGCGCAGGGCACGGGGTACATGCCCGTGCAGACGGCGGCGCTCGACTCGGACACCATCAAGCAGTACCTCGAGCAGACGCCCCAGGCGCAGACCGCGCTCGACCAGCTCCAGTACACCAAGTCCCAGGACTACGCGCGCGTGTTCATCGCGGGCGGCGGCAAGCAGATCGGCGGCGCGTGGGACAAGATCGTCCAGGGCGCCGACGTGTCCGCGACGATGAAGGAGCTCCAGGACTGGGCGGCTCCCAAGCTCGAGCAGCTCGAGAAGAAGGCGAAGTGACCGCCTGATGGCATCCGTCAGCTACGAGGGCGCGACCCTCACCTATCCGGGCAACGACGCGCCGTCCGTCGACGCCCTGGACCTCGACGTCGTCGACGGGGAGTTCCTCGTCCTGGTCGGCCCGTCGGGGTCCGGCAAGTCCACGGCGCTGCGCATGCTTGCGGGGCTCGAGAAGGTCACCGCGGGGCGGATCCTGATCGGCGAGCGCGACGTGTCGCGCCTGTCGCCGCAGGATCGCGACGTGGCCATGGTGTTCCAGTCCTACGCGCTCTACCCCAACATGTCGGTGCGCCAGAACATGGGGTTCGCGCTGGCCAACGTGAAGACGCCGAAGGCGGAGATCGCCGAGCGGGTCGGCGAGGCCGCGCGGATCCTCCACCTCGACGGTCTGCTCGACCGCAAGCCCAAGGCGCTCTCGGGAGGCCAGCGTCAGCGCGTGGCGATGGGGCGCGCGATCGTGCGGCGCCCCGCCGTGTTCTGCATGGACGAGCCGCTGTCGAACCTCGACGCCAAGCTGCGGGTCTCGACCCGCGGCGAGATCGCCGATCTCCAGCGCCGGCTCGGCGTGACCACGGTGTACGTCACCCACGACCAGGTCGAGGCCATGACCATGGGCCACCGGGTGGCGGTGCTGTCCGACGGCCGGCTCCAGCAGGTCGCGACGCCCGCCGAGATCTACGAGAACCCCACCAACCTGTTCGTGGCGACGTTCATGGGGTCTCCCGCGATGAACCTGTTCACGGCCTCCGTACGCGGTGGCCGGGTCACGCTCGCCGAGGGTGTCGAGCTCGCCGTTCCCGCTGCGGCCGGCGAGCGGGTGGTCGCGGGCATCCGCTCGGAGGAGTGGGAGGTCGTGGCGACCGGCACGCCGGGCGCCCTCGACGTCGAGGTCGAGCAGGTCGAGGCCCTCGGCGCGGAGTCGTTCGCGTACGGGCAGGGCCGCGCGCTCGCCGAGGACGTGGAGGTCGGCGCCCCGCGGATCGTGGTGCGCCTGGACCGCAAGCAGTCGGCACGAGCGGGGGAGACTCTCGCGGTGCGTCCCGTGCCCGCCGACGTGCGGTGGTTCGATCCTGAGAGCGGCGAGGCGCTCGGACACGAGCGGGAGCACCGCGCCGCGGTGTGAGGGCAGGGGACGCTCCCTCTGCTCGGCGCGGTCGCACGCGGCTGGGAGCGCCGCCTGGCCGGCATCGCGCGCGAGCCGAGCACCGGGAGGGCCGTCGTCTCGGAGCCGAGGAGGGCGACTAGTCTCGAGGTCATGGGACGAGTGACCGACGCGCGCCGCATCACGACGGTCCGCATCCGTGACGGTCGGCTCTACGCGGGGCGCAAGGGCGATCACGTGGCCGTCGAGGAGCCGCTCGACATCCGCCTGAACGGACAGCGGCTGTCGATGACGATGCGCACGCCCGGCCACGATGTCGAGCTGATCCACGGCTTCCTCCACGCCGAGGGCTACATCGCCGGCCGCGAGGACGTGGGGGAGGCCCGCTACTGCGACGGCGCCGTGATCCAGGGCGGGACGGGACTGCCCGAGAACACCTACAACGTCATGGACGTCGCCACCCGGATCCGGCCGCTCGCCCCGATCGCGATCAGGAACGTCGTCACCAACTCGGCATGCGGCGTGTGCGGCAGCACGAGCATCGACGAGGTGCAGACCCAGGGTCGCTACACCCTCGGCCACGACTGGACGATCGCCCCGGACGCCCTGTTCGCCGCGCAGCAGCGCTTCGACGCCGGACAGGTCGTGTTCCAGCGCACCGGTGGCATCCACGGCGCCGCGCTCGTCGCCCCGGACGGCGAGATCCTGGTCCAGCGCGAGGACGTGGGCCGGCACAACGCCGTCGACAAGGTGATCGGCTGGGCGCTCCTGCACGACCGGCTGCCGGCGTCGGACTGCCTCCTCCTCGTCTCCTCGCGCGCGAGCTTCGAGATCGCCCAGAAGGCCTACATGGCCGGCATCCCGTTCCTCGCGTGCGTCTCGGCGGCGAGCTCCCTCGCGGTCGAGACCGCCGAGCGCGTCGGCATGACCCTGGTCGGCTTCCTGCGCGGTCGCGACGACGGTGACGGCCGGATGAACGTCTACACCGGCGCGGAACGGCTCGACCTGGGCGGTGCCGCCTGACAGTGTCGACAGGGGCCCTGACCGCTGAAGACGGTAGTTCCATGGACGAGCGAACCCTCTGGGAGGGTCGGTCGGCCGTATGACTACCTTCTTCGGCAGCATCTGTGCTCCGCGCCCCGCGCCCCATCCTCGCGATCAGCCGAGCGCGAGCAGGCTCGAGGCGGTCACCTCGTCGACCACGAGGTCCGTCGCGACGCCCGCCAGGAGCGCGGCCCGCAGGGGCACGGCCTTGCGGGTGCCCGCGGCCATGACCAGACGCCGCGGGATCCGGGCGAGCTGGTCGGGGCTGGGCCCGGAGCAGCGCTCGTTCATCCCGATGCCGCGCCAGGAGCCGTCCGCGCGCAGGAACACCGTGCACACGTCGCCGACCGCGCCGTCCGCGCGCAGCGAGTGCAGGTCCTGCTCGGTCAGGTAGTTGGCGGTGTAGGCGCGGCTGGGGACCTCGGCGTCGAACGCGCCCACCCCGAACA
The DNA here is from genome assembly GCA_032101665.1 of Brachybacterium sp. Classification (GTDB taxonomy): domain Bacteria; phylum Actinomycetota; class Actinomycetes; order Actinomycetales; family Dermabacteraceae; genus Brachybacterium. The sequence continues at coordinate 12,344 of DAMDHZ010000083.1, forward strand.
CGGCGAGCGAGCACTGCTGCTGCGCCTCGAGCACGCGGCGCACGGAGCGCTCGCGCCACATCGCCTCGCGGGTGCCCGCGAAGTCGAAGAACGCGGGCACCGGGAACTGGTGGACCGTCGCGTCCCACATCGACGCGGCGCGCGCGAGCACGGTCGAGACATAGGTGAGCCCCGAGCCCTCGGTGTTGATCGCTCCGTTGAGCTGCACGATCCGCAGCCCGGGCATCGGATGGGGCCGCAGCTCGCCGACGACCGCGGCGACCGTGGTGCCCCACGCCAGCCCGACCGCCATGTCCGGGGCGAGCATCCGCTCGAGCTCGGCGGCGGCGCCTGCGGCGACGGCCTGGAGGCGCTCACGCTCGCTCGTGCCCGCCGGAGCCGGCACCACGCGCGTGGCGACGGCGAAGCGGTCCTGGATCCGCTCGCGCAGATCCCGGGAGCGGTGGGCGCCCGGGGGATGCAGGGAGATCCGCACGAGCCCGTCCTCGCGCGCGTCGCGCAGCAGACGCGAGACCGTGGAGCGCGAGACGCCGAGCGTCCCGGCGATGGCCTCCATCGTCTGGCCCTCGTCGTAGTACATCCGTGCAGCGCGGAACGCCTCGGCGTCCCGCGTGAACGCCGTCATCGGGGTATCACCCCCGCAGTCTTGCACGTTCGTGCAGCGCGCTTGCGCCGGCGCGCACATCGAACCACGATGATGGCATCCGTCACGGGGACGAACGTCCCATCGGTCGAGGCAGCACCGTGGTTCCTCGCCCAGCCCGCGCCCCCGGACGAGACCCACCGAT
>DAMDHZ010000084.1:0-10353 GCA_032101665.1 Brachybacterium sp.
CGATGTTGCCGTCGGCCCCCACGAACAGATAACGCAGCGAGAACAGGTCCGCCGTGCGCGCGAGCGTGAAGAGGTCCGAGAGGACCTCGCACGGCCCGAACCTCGGCGTGCCGGGTGCCGTCGTCGGCCGCCTGACGGCGCTCACGGTGTACGCGGGCGCGTTCCTCATCGCCGCGATCTGCCTCGGGGCGGCCGGTCTGATCGTGTTCGCGTGGCTGCGACCCGACCCGCTCGTGGTCCTCCGGGAGCGGTCGGCCGCGCCGGTCCCCGGGAGCGGTCGGCCGCCGTGCGAGGCCGCGCCGGCTCGCGCTCGTCCTCACCGAGCTCCGGCAGAACCCGGCCGCGCGGTTCGCGGTGCTCGCGATCCTGACCGCCCAGATCGTGATGGTCGCCGTCATGACCATGACGCCGGTCCACATCGCCCACCAGGGCGGCTCGATCACCATCGTGGGGATCACCATCAGCCTGCACATCGCGGGCATGTTCGCGCTGTCGCCTCTCGTCGGCCAGCTCGCCGATCGCCGCGGCCCGCGCCTCACGATCGGTCTCGGCATCGCGATCCTCGTCGTCTCGCTCGGCATCGGCGCGATCCGTCCCGACGGCACGGGGTGGATCATGCTCTCGCTCATCCTGCTGGGCATCGGGTGGTCGTTCGTGAACGTCGCCGCCTCAGCCCTGTTCAGCGCCGTGGTCTCGGATGAGGCGCGTGCCTCCTCACAGGGCGGCGTGGATGCGCTCTCGAACCTCTGCGGCGCGACCGCGGCGTTCTTCGCCGGGCCGCTCCTGGCGATCAGCAGCTTCACCGTGCTCTCGCTCCTGGCGGCGGTCGTGCTCGTCCCCCTCGCCGCCCTCACGCTCAGGCCGCCGCACGATGTGGTCCGGGACGCCGGTCTGCATGAACCGGCATGATGACGGACATGCCGTTCCCTCAGGAAGGACGATCGACCACGCCGTCGGACGACACCCTCGATGGTGGGGCGCTCGTGCTGGACGTGCTCGGATCGCCGATCGCCGGAGAGCTGTTCCGCCAGGAGCACCTCTCACGTGTCGTGGGACTGCGGCTCGCGGACGGCCGCGCCGTCGTGCTCAAGGTCCGGCCCTTCGAGGCGCGCCACGTCGCGTGCGGCCTGGTGCAGCGCCAGCTCTCGGCCCGAGGGATCCCGTTCCCCGCACTGCTGTGGGGTCCGACGACGATGGCGGGCAGCTCGGTCTCCATCGAGGAGTATGTCGAGGACAGGGGCGCCTCGTCCGCCCCGACCGGTGAGGCCTCCGGGGCGGCCGGGCTGTGGGTGCATCTGTTCAATGCCCAGAAGGCGATCGCCCGGGGCCAGTTCGGACCATACGCGGATCGGGTGAGGCGACAGGTCGCCGAGCGCCTGCCGCTCACCGCTCGCTAGAGCCTTCAGATGCCGAACGGCGCCGCGTAGCGCACGGTCCCGCTCGGCAGGGCACGGCCTGCCTGCAGGCTGAGGGCCATGAGCGCGTCATCGGGCACATCGATGCTCAGGCGGATGCCATGGGCAGATGCACGCTCGAAGCCGAAGCGCGGGTAGTGGCCGGGATGGCCCAGCACCACCACAGCGGCCTCGTCCCTCGCGCGCGCCGCCTCGAGCACGCCGCTGATCGCGGCGCTGCCCGCCCCCGACCGCTGGTGCGCGGGCAGCACGGCGCACGGGGCCAGGCACAGCGCGGGCACCTCGCCGATATGGCAGCGGGTCAGCAGGGCGTGCCCCACGACCGAGCCGTCGGGCGATGCCACGACCGTCGAGAGCCCGTCGATCCACGCGGGATCGTCGCGGAGTGCGTCGACGAGATCAGCCTCGTCCGCCGTATCGAACGCGGCCAGATGCACGGCGCGCACCGCGAGGCGATCGGTCGGTGTCTCCGGGCGTACGGTCCAGCGCGTCATGGGGACGATCCTCTCGCACCGGGTGCCGACGGGGCGGCCGTTCCGTACCCTCGAGGCGAGAACCATGACGACGTCTTCGCGCCCTGCCCCGACACCGCCCCCCGCCGCCATCGCGGGCGGCGCGCTGCTCCTCGTCCTGTGCCCCGGGCTACCCCTCGTGGCAGGGGTGTTCGGCCCCTTCGGCTCGGCGTTGCCGTTCGTGGTGGTCCTCGTCGACGAGTTCGTCCTCCTCGCCGCTCTGGTCTGGTCGCTCTGGCGGCGCTGGCGACGTCCCCATCTGCTCGACCGGCAGTTCGCGATCGGCGCGAGCCTCGCGAGCGGCGTGACGCTGCAGCTCGCGAGGCTCATCGCGGATGCCGACGGGATCCGGGGGAGTGCGGTGCCCAGGCTCCGCCACGGCATCCCGCTGCCCCTCGATGCGGTCTACGTGGCGTCCTGTCTCGCCGCCGGTCTCGTGATCGTGTGCGGGATCGTCGCCCTGATCCTCGTGATCGTGCTGCCCGCAGGGGCGCGGCGCGCACGTGAGCGCGCACAGGCGCCCGCAGGGGACTCCCCGTCCCGGCGCGGGCCCGTCGCCGTGCTCCTTGCCGCCCCGCGGACGTCGCCCGAGCTGACCCATGTCACGGGCCGCTCCGATCACGTGCTCCGGCGCATCGTCTCGCCCGTGACGTTCGTCCTCCTCGTGCTCGCGGCGCTCGCCTCGGTGCTCGGCCTGCTCCTGGCCGCCTTCGCCGGTGATCGCCTCGCGCCCGTGGGCCTGTGGGTGGTCGTGCTCGCCCCGGCGGTCGTGTCCGCCTGGGCGGTGGTCGAGTCGCTGTGGCGTGCCGACGAGGAGTACGGCGTCGTCCTCGCCGCCCTCGTCTACCGCACCTTGATCCTGCCGTTCCTGGTGGCGTTCCCGCTGTGGATCGTGAACCTCGCGGTCTGTCTCATGCCGTCGGTGCGGCACCGCTTCGACTCCCGTCCGTGGGTCAGGTCCTTCTGGGACGGGAAGCTGCCCGAGACCGGCACGTCGATGCTCAGCTGGGTCTGCTTCAACGCCCTCATCGCCCTGCTGCTCACGATGCTCGGCGGGCTGGTCCTGAGCATCCGCGTCGTCATGCCGGTGACCGCCTTCGCGATGCCCGATCGTGCGATCCGGGACACCATGTTGAGCGGGAAGCCCGAGCATCGCCGGCAGAACATCGCCGCCGTCCGTCTGCTCAGCCTGCTCCTGCCCACGGTCTTCATCGCGATCGCACTGTTCCAGGTCTACGACCTCGACGACCCCCAGGGGCGGTTGGCCGTCGTGCTCTCCGTCGCGGCCGCGATCACGACGCTCGTCATCTGGTACGTCCAGAGGGTCGACCACCGGCGCCGCGACCGGAGCTCGTGGCACCGCCGGACCCTGCCGAACCCCCACGATCCGCCACCCGAGGACTGAGCAGGTTCACGGGCGCCGACGCGAGGAGTCCGAGTGGGTGCCGACGTTGACGACATGGCCCTCGCCGTCGCGGTAGAAGAAGCGCGTCACCCCCCAGGGCTCCGCGGTGAGGGGATGGACGATCTCGAGGCCTGCCGCGCGCACCCGCTCGAGGGCCGCCTCGACGTCGTCGACGAAGATCGAGACCTCCGGATCCACGGGGCCCGTGGCATCGGCCGTCATGAGGCTCACCTGATGGCCCTCGTCGTCGCCGAGGGTCACGATCCAGCCGTGGTCCATGAGCACGCGCAGTCCCAAGGCCTGCTGGTGCTCGGCGACTGCTCGTCGCAGGTCGCCCACGATCAGGTTCGGCACGATGCGTTGGATGCTCATGCCCCATTGTCGTGCACCCGCCTGCCGCGACCTCCGTGGCCATATCGTGAGCAGACATCTCAGTATTCAGCGTTCAGGGGGCACGGCACGGGCATCCGTCGTTCACTGTGCGGAGAGGTCACCAACATCATCCCCGAGCGCAGCGTCATCGCCTGGGAGCTCCGCGCCCTGACCATGCCGGAGTTCTGGGACCTGCACCGTCGGATCCTGGCCTGCTTCGAGGCGGGCGTCGTGGCCACCGGCTGCACGTACAAGGTCGTCCCCGTCGAGCCCGTCTACGAGGCGCTGCTGCAGGACACGACCCTCGGCGAGCTGTGGAACGAGGGCATGGAGGTGCTCTGACGCCCCCTGGCCGGCTCGACCGGCGTGTCGGCGGGATCGACCGACATGGGCAACGTCTCCCAGCGCGTGCCCGGCCTGCACCCCTTCGTGGGGATCGACGGGATCCACGCGGCCATACACACGCGCGACTTCACGGCCGCCGCTGACACCGACGAGGGCTACCGGGTCATGCTCGACTCGGCCCTCGCGATGGCCTGGGCCATCCATTCCGCGGCCACCCGTCCGGAGCGCCGCCGGCGGATCCTCGAGCAGGCGACCACCCTCGCCGCCCGGCGCGCCGACGCCGCCGGGAGCGAGGAACGATGACGACGACGACCACGCGCCCTGCTCCCGTCCGGGCCGAGCCGGCGGGCGTCCGGGACCTCGTTCCGCTGCTCCTGGTCGCGCTCGTCGTCGCGATCATCGCCGAGCTGATCGGCAAGCACACGATCCCTGTCGGCCCCGCCTCGATCTCGATCTACCCGATGGTGTGGGGCCTGCTGATCGGCGCGATCGTCTCGATCCAGCCGGTCGTGCGCATCCCCGTCAAGGTGCAGCGCACCGCCAACGCCCTGATGGGCCTGTTCGTGCTGATCCTGTGCGCTCGACTGGCCTTCAACATCGGCCCGGCGCTCGAGGCGATCCTCTCGGCCGGGCCCGCCCTCCTGCTCCAGGAGCTCGGCCACCTGTTCGGCACGGTCGTGCTCGCGCTGCCGCTCGCCGTGCTGCTGCGGATAGGGCCGGCCACGGTCGGTGCGACCTTCTCCCTGGACCGGGAGCCGGCCTTCGCGATGGTCAACGACAGGTACGGTCCCGAGTCGGACCAGTACCGCGGTGTGCTCGCGATGTACGTGTTCGGCACCCTGTTCGGGGCCGTCATCATCTCGTTCCTGACGTCGTTCATCGCCTCCCTCGACGTGTTCTCGCCGCTCGCGCTGGCGATGGGCGTGGGCGTGGGCTCCGGGTCGATGATGGCGGCCCGCGTCGCGTCGATCACCGATCTGTACCCGGCCCAGGCCGAGGCCGTGCAGGGCATGGCGGCGGTGTCGAACCTGATCACCAGCCTCGCGGGCGTCTACGTCGGCATGTACGTCGCGCTCCCGCTCGCCGACAAGCTGTACCGCCTGCTCACCGGCGGCCGTCACCGCAAGCCCGCCGCCGCGCACGTCGCCCCCGATGCCGCCTCCGACACCGGCACCAATCGCGAGTTCCGTGAGTCGGTGAGCGCGAACTTCGCACCGGTGCACGTGCCGCTGTGGGTCGCGATGGGGGCCGTGAGCGTGATCGGCCTGATCACCGCGTCGATCGTCGCCCGCGGTCTCAGCCTGAACCTCGTGATCGGCTACCTGGTCATGGACGTGCTCGTGCTCGTGGCCCTCACGCTCGCGAGGCTCACGCGCGTCATCTCCGCGCTGATCTGGGTCACGACCATCGGCGCCTTCCTGTCCTCGCCGTGGTCCCCCGTGGCCGAGCAGGTCACTGCGTGGGTCGGCTCGGTCGACTTCCTGTCGATCGCGACGGTCGTGCTCGTCATGGCCGGCCTGAGCCTGGGCAAGGACGTGCCGCTGCTCAGGACGATCGGCTGAAAGATCATCCCGGTCGGACTCGTCGCCGTGATCGCGTCTTTCCTCGGTGCCTCGATCATCGCGGAGTTCACGCTCGGGCTGTGGGGCTGACCGCCTGCTCCCGCCCGCCACGTCGGCCCCGTCGCCACCGCGACGGGGCCGACGTGCGTCAGAACCGGTCGCGCAGGGCAGCGCGTGCCGCGTAGTACCCGCTCATCCCGTGTACGCCGGGGCCCGGCACGGTGGCCGAGGAGCACAGGTAGGCCCCGTCGTCGGTGAGCCGCCACGGGTTCCAGGCCGCACGCGGGCGTGCCACCATCGAGGCCATGGTCACCGATCCCAGCGCGATGTCGCCGCCCACGAGCGCCGCATCGTGCTCGTGCATGCGCGAGGCCGGGATCGCGCGCGAGGCGACGACGAGATCCCTCACGCCGGGAGCGAAGCGCTCGAGCTGGCCGAGCACCCGCTCGGTCGGGTCGACGGGGCAGCCGAGCGGCACGTGCGCGTACGTCCACACGGGGCGGAGGCCGTCGACGATGCGGGACGGGTCGGCGATGCTCGGGTCGCTCGCGAGGACGAGCGGCCGATCCGGCAGGCGCCCGGCGAGCACGGCATTCTCGGCCGCGGCCATCTCCTCCCGGCTCCCGCCCAGGTGCACGGTCCCGGCGCGCGACACGTCGGGAGCCGCCCACGGGATCGGCCCCGAGAGCACGAGATCGACCTTGGCGGCCGCGCCCGCGTGGCCCAGGCGCCGCAGCCCGCCCGCAACAGCGGGGGCCAGGCGCCCCGCGAGCAGCCGGAGGACCGTGTCCGCGCTCGTGTCGAGCAGCACGGCGCGCGCGGGCGGGAGCTCGTCGAGCCTCGTCACCCGGTGGTCCGTGGTGATCGTCGCGCCGTGGGCGCGCAGGTCGCCTGTCAAGGCGTCGCTGATGGCCTGGCTGCCGCCGATCGGGATGGGCCAGCCGACCGCGTGCGCGAGAGTGCCCAGGAACGTCGCGGTGCCCGCCGCGGCGAGGGACGGCAGGGGGCTGATGGCGTGGGACGCCACGCCCGTGAGCAGGGCCCGGGCGGTCTCGGTGCGCAACGGACGATCCCAGGCGGGCGTGCCCTGAGTGAGCAGCCGGGCACCGAAGGCCGCGGCCGTGAGGGCGCCGCCCGGGGTGAGCGCCTCGCCCGGGACCGAGCGCTTGTCGCCGAGGGAGAGCGCCGTGACCACGTCGGCGCGGCGCACGAGCGGCCCGAAGTAGCGTCGCCACGCGGCGGCATCGGCCCCGAGGCCCTCCGCGGTGCGGTCCAGGTCCCGCCACGCGATGCCCGCGCGGGCGCCGTCGAGGGGCTGGGCGTACGAAACCTCGGGGAGTGCGAGCTCGACGCCGTGGGCCGCGAGGTCGAAGTCGCGCAGGAACGGGCTCGCGAGCGCCATCGGATGCACGGCCGAGCACAGGTCGTGCACGAGGCCCGGGGCGAGGCCCAGGTCGACGGTGCGGGCGCCGCCGCCGAGGGTCGGCTCGGCCTCGACCACGTGCACCTCGAGCCCGGCTCGGGCCAGGGTCATGGCCGCGGCGAGCCCGTTGGGACCCGCCCCGACCACCACGGCGTCGACCACCGTTCGCGTGCTGCGCATGCGTCCGAGACTAGCGCCGCGGACGAGCGCCGTGTCGGCCGGCAGACGACACGGTCGGGGAGGACACAGCGGGCTCTTCCGGGGCGGGACGGAACCCTCGACGCTCGGCGTCCTCGCGGGCGGGCGTTCGACGTGTCCCCCGTCTCGTCCCGTACCCTCGTGCCATGAACTCCGATGCAGGACGCAGCACGCCCGGACACGATCCGCACACCGACGCCACCCCCCGGCGCGACGCGGGCAGGGGCAAGGGCAAGCGGCCGCAGGTGGTCCTCGAGGTGCTGGGCAAGACGCGTGTGACCCCCAACCTCATGCGGATCCTGCTGGGCGGTGAGCAGATCGACCAGCTCGCGTACAACGAGTCGACCGACAAGTACGTCAAGCTGCTCCTGCCCGATCCCTCGAGCGGGCTCACCCCGCCCTACGACCTCGACGCGCTGCGCGAGAGCTCCCCGGAGCTGCTGCCGGCGGTGCGCACGTACACGGTGCGCAGCTGGGACCGGCAGACCGGGAAGATCGCCCTGGACTTCGTGCTCCACGGCGACGGCGAGCTCGACGGGATCGCGGCCCAGTGGGCCGACAGTGCCCTCCCCGGCGACCTGGTCGCGATGCGCGGCGCCGGTGGCGGCTACGCGCCCGACTTGACCGCGAGCTTCCACCTGCTCATCGGCGACCACTCCGCGCTGCCCGCGATCGCCTCGGCCCTCGAGGCCATGCCCGAGGACGCGCGCGGCCTCGCCCTCATCCACCTCGACCATGCCGAGGACTCCCTCCATCTCTCGGCCCCCGACGGGATCGAGATCCGCTACCTGATCGGGCAGCGCGAGCAGCTGGTCGAGGCCGTCACGGCCCTCGACATCGTCGACCCCGAGGGGACCCAGGTCTTCGCCCACGGTGAGCGCGGCATCGTCAAGCAGCTGCGCCGCGAGCTCGTGAAGGCCAAGGGAATCCCGCGCGACCGCGTGTCGATCTCCGCCTACTGGGCCCTCGGCCGCATCGAGGACCAGTTCCAGGCCGAGAAGCGCGAGCCGATCGGCCAGATCGACGACTGAGCCCGGACGCGCAGGCGAGGACGACCGCATGGTGACTCCCCAGAACACGCCCGCCGTCGAGCTCGTCACCGGGCCCGACGGGCTGATCAGGCCCTTCTGGGCGAGCCGTCACGACGACCTGCGCGAGTACTACGACACCGAGTGGGGCATGCCGATCCGCGACGAGCGCGGCGTGTTCGAGCGGCTGAGCCTCGAGGGCTTCCAGTCGGGCCTGTCGTGGGCCACGATCCTGCGGCGGCGCGAGGGCTTCCGGCGCGCCTTCGCGAACTTCGAGGTCGATGAGGTCGCCCGGTTCAGCGAACACGACGTCGAGCGCCTGCTCGCCGACACCGGCATCATCCGCCACCGCGGGAAGATCGAGGCGACGCTCGGCAACGCCCGCGCCGCCGTCGCCCTGCGCGAGGCCGAGGGACTCGGACCGCACGGCGCGCTCGGACCGGGCGCGACCCTCGCCGACCTGGTCTGGGCCCACCAGCCCGAGCGCACGCCGCGGCCCGCCTCCGTCGCCGAGGTGCCCACCGCGAGCCCCGAGTCGGTCTCCCTGGCCCGGGAGCTCAAGGGCCGCGGGTTCCGCTTCGTCGGACCCACCACGATGTTCGCGCTCATGGAGGCGATCGGCATCGTCGACACCCACCTGCTCGGCTCCCACCGCCGGGGCAGCTCTGGGGTCTGGGACGAGGACGGAACCCCGCTCCTGCCGGGCGCCTGACCCGGCGCTCGCCGCCACACGGCGTCACACTCCTTCGCGCGGGCCGCCGTGCGGTCGCACGCTGGCAGGGCACAGGTCCGCGAGCAGAGGAGACAGCAGGTGGGAACCCAGCACGTCCATGCCGGATGGAGGGCGCAGGACGCCCACGGTGCCGTGGTCCCGCCCGTCTACGCCTCGAGCGCCTACGCCCACCCCTCGCACGCCCGGCTCAAGTCCCTGTTCGCCCGGGAGTGCGACGGCTTCGCCTACGCCCGATCGGGCAACCCGACCACGCGCATCCTCGAGGAGCGGGTCACCGCCCTCGAGGGCGGGGCGGGCGCGATCGCGGTCGCGAGCGGCCAGGCGGCGACCACGATCGCGCTGTGCTCCCTGCTCGCTCCCGGCACCCATCTCGCCGCCTCCGAGCGCCTCTACGGCGGGACCACGGAGTTCCTCGACGACACGCTCGCCGACCTCGGGGTGCTCACGACGACGGTCGATCCGTGGGACCTCGAGGCCTGGGAGGCGGCGATCCGTCCCGAGACCCGCGTGTTCCTGCTCGAGAGCATCGCCAACCCCGGGGCCGAGCTGGTCGACCTCGACGCGGTGTGCGCCCTGGCCCACGAGCACGGCATCGCCGTCGTCGTCGACTCGACGCTCGCGAGCCCCGCCCTCTACCGCCCCGGTGACCACGGCGCCGATGTCGTCGTCCACTCGGCGACGAAGTACCTGGCCGGCCACGGCACCACGATCGCGGGCCTGATCGTCGACACCGGGCGCTTCGACCCGCGCCGCGAGCCGGAGTGCTGGCCGCGCCTGACCCGGCCCAACGCCCGCTTCGGGGTGACCTTCGCGGACGAGTACGAGCAGGGCTGTTCGGGCCTGCTCGGCTACGCCCGCGCGAAGTACGTGACCGACTTCGGTGCGACCCTGCCGGGGCAGAGTGCCCACACCGTGCTGCTGGGCATCGAGACCCTCGACCTGCGCATGGAGCGCATCAGCGCCGCCGCCGCCGAGCTCGCCGGCTGGCTGCGCGAGCAGGACGGCGTCGCCCGCGTGAACCACCCCTCGAGCCCCGGTCGACGGGATGCCGAGATCGCCGCGCGCGACTTCCCGCGCGGAACCTCCGGGGTGTTCTCGATCGACCTCGACGGCGGCGAGGAGGCCGTCGAGGCGTTCTGCGACGCGCTCGAGCTGTTCACCCTCGCCGTGAACCTCGGGGACGTGCGGTCGCTCGTGTGCCATCCCGCGACCACGACCCACTGCCACCTCACGCCCGCCCAGCGCGCGGCATGCGGGGTGGGGGACGGCACCGTCCGCCTCACCATCGGGCTCGAGGACCTCGTGGACCTGCGCGAGGACCTGGCCCGCGGACTGCGAGCCGCTCGGCGAGTACACGCCC
>DAMDHZ010000084.1:10363-12846 GCA_032101665.1 Brachybacterium sp.
CGCCGTGTGAGGTGGTGCTCCCTCCCGCCCCGGCCGCGCTAGCGTGGCCGGCATCGCACGCGAGACCCAGGAGGGACCATGACCGAGGCCCAGGACGCGACTCCCACCGCAACAGACGAGGCGGCCGGAGTGCTCGCGCCGCTGCCCGAGGTGGGCATCCGGCGCGTGCTGTGCGTCGTCGCCCACCCCGACGACCTCGAGTACGGGGCATCCGCCGCCGTCGCGACGTGGACCCGGCGCGGCATCGAGGTCACCTACCTGCTGCTGACGGCCGGTGAGGCCGGCATGGCCGACGCGCCCGAGGTGGTCGCCCCGCTGCGGGAGACGGAGCAGAGGGCGGCCTGCACCGTGGTCGGGGTGGAGGACCTGCGGATCCTCGGCCTGCCCGACGGGATGCTCGAGTACGGTCTCGGTCTGCGCCGTGCGGTCGCCCAGGTGATCCGCCAGGTCCGCCCGGACCTCGTGCTCACCGCGAACTTCGAGGTCGAGGCCTACGGCGGGCTCAACCAGGCCGACCACCGCGCGGCCGGGCTCGCGACGGTCGACGCCGTGTGCGACGCCGCGAACCCGTGGGTGTTCCGCGACCTCGAGGAGGAGGCCTGGCAGGCGCGAGCGCCGCTCGTGGCGGGCACCGAGAGTCCGACCCACGCCGTGATCGTGGACGCCGACGCCGTCGAGGCGGCGGTCGCCTCGCTCGCCTCCCATCGGGCGTACCTCGAGCACATCGGGAACCATCCCGCTCCCGAGGAGTTCATCCCCGCCATCCTGCGCGGCGGAGGGCAGGCCGCAGGCAGCGAGCACGCCGTGGTGCTCCGGGTGTACGAGCTCGCGGGGCTCGGCGGCGGGGGCGCCGACGCGGGGGAGTGAGGCTGCCTCCCTCAGGCGCGGCGCACCTGCTCCGCGTAGTCGTCGAGCACCCGCAGGATCCCGTCGTGCTGCCAGACCCTCCCGCGGGACCGTCCCGTGCGCTCGGTGAGCACCCCCGCCTCGCTGAGCTGGGCCAGGGCACGCTGTGCCGTCACCGCGTTCGTGGACAGCACCTCGCGCACATACGCGGCGTTCACGATCGGCTGGCCCACGAGGAGGGGGAGCAGCGACCATCCGCTCGCCTGCGGACGCAGCCCCGCGAGGCGCTCCCGGGAGGCGGCGAGCACGGCCGCCAGGTCGTCGACGAGCGCCCTCCCGGTCACCGCCCCGTAGCGCGCGGCCCGGGCGAACTGCTCGACGATCGGCGCTGCATCGCCCGCCCGATACGCGGTGAGGGCGTGCGTGTAGCCCTCGACATCCGTCAGGAGCCCTGCGGAGATCGGCGCCGTCGTGCGCGTCACGAGCCCCTTGCCGTGGACCATCGCGTGCACGAGCGCGCGGCCGGTTCGGCCGTTGCCGTCCGTGAACGGATGGATCGTCTCGAACTGCGCGTGCGCGATCGCCGCCTGCAGCAGGATCGGCAGGTCCTCGCGGGCGATGAAGGCGAGCAGGTCCTCCATTGCCGCGGGCACGTCCTCGGCCTCCGGTGCCACGTGCACCGCCCCAAGCGGGCTCGAGCCGTGGCGCCCGATCCAGACCAGGCGGATGCGCAGACGCCCCGCCTCCCGGCGGTGCGTGGGATCCGCCGAGAGCAGAGCCGCTTGCATCGCGAGCACCGCGTCCAGGTCCAGTCGGCTGGCGAGGTCGAGGGCGGCCTCCATCGCCCGAACGTTGCCGATCACGAGGCGCGCGTTCGCGCTCGAGGACTCCTCGAGCTCGGCGAGCGCGAGCTGACGCGCCCCCACCGTGAGGTCCTCGATCTGGGAGGAAAACGCGGACTCGGTGCGCAGGAGGATCGAGCTCATCGGTCCGATACCCGCGTGGTCGGATCCGAGGGTCGTGGCGGCGTGGGCGTCGAGCCGGCCGAGCGCGGCCTCGGCGTCGGCGACGTCGGCGGCGATCTCGCCGGGGATGGACAGGCGCAGCTCGGCGAGACGGGCGGGGACGGCGGCCTGGTAGGTGCCGCTCCCGCGCCGACGGGTCTGGCGCGAGGCGAGCCCGTCGTCGGGGACGTGCCAGGTCCCCTCCCGGTGACCGAGAGGGGGGACGGGCAGGCCGGGGCCACCGGGATCGGTGATCACGCAGGTCACTCTAGTAACAGATCCGCGATAAGTGTTACTCAGCGGGGCGGCGAAGCACAGGTCCGTCCCTGCCTGCCGGTCTCTCGGCGGCGAGGCCCCCAGACGTTCCTCGGGGGCGCTCATGACCTCCACATCATGGCGTCGACTAGCTGCTCCGCGGCGTCGCGATCGACGCCATCGGTGTCCTGGGCCCACAGGTCCTCGGAGTACCAACTGCGGTCGGCTTCGGGATGGGTACCGACCACGGCGACCACGCCCTCGCCGTAGGGCCGGACGAGGGCGTTGACGCGGCCGTCCTCGAAGGTCGAGAGGATGACCTCGCCGTCCTCTCCGGACGGGATGATGACGGCGGGATCCTGCGCGAACTGCATCCGA
>DAMDHZ010000085.1:0-4440 GCA_032101665.1 Brachybacterium sp.
TCGAGGAGGACCCCATGAACGACAGGACCGAGCTGTCCCAGCACGATGTCGTCGAGACCCTGCGGAGAGCGAAGTGGGTCATGCTGACCACCGCGCTCGCCGACGGCACGCTGCTGTCCCATCCGATGAGCCCGCAGGAGGTCACCGACGACACCGATGTCTGGTTCTTCCTCTCTCTGGACGGGGACCAAGCCGACGCGCTGCGCGCAGGCCCCCCTGTGAACATCGCGGTCTCGGAGGCCGGCAGCTGGTTGTCCGTGGCCGGGCGCGCCGAGTTCGTCGAGGACCGGGCGAAGGTCGACGAGCTATGGAACGACGAGGCCGGAGCATGGTTCGAGGGCGGCAAGGAGGATCCGAGCCTCGGACTGGTGCGGGTGACGGGCGACTCCGCGCAGTTCTGGGGACTCCCCGGAGGCAAGGTCTCGGCCCTTGCGCAGATCGTCAAGGCGAAGGTGACCGGCGACCGCGTCCCCGGCGGCACCTCGACCACGGAGCTGTGAGCGGGTGAGCACGCCACCGGAGGAGGCTCCTGCGGACCGGACGCTCTCGGCCGATGTTGCGCCCTCCGTCGACGCGCCGTCGAACGGGGCTGCTGTCCGCGTGCTCGTGACGGGCGCGTCCGGCTACGTGGGTGGACGCCTCGTGCCCGTGCTGCTCGACGCCGGTGCCCGGGTGCGCGTGTGCGGCCGTCATCGTGCGGCGCTCGAGGCCCGCGAGTGGTCCGAGCGCACGGAGGTGGTCGAGGCCGACCTCGCCGACCGCATGTCCGTGCGTCGCGCCGTCGACGGCATCGACGTCGTCGTCTTCCTGGTCCACGCCATGGGCGGGGGCGCTGGCTATGCCGATCGGGAGGCGCGCATGGCGCGGATCATGGCGGAAGAGGCTGAGCGTGCCGGGGTCTCCCGCCTCGTCTACCTCTCCGGGCTGCATCCCGAGACCGACGACCTGTCCGAGCACATGGCGTCCCGCGAACGGGTAGCCGAGATCCTGCGCGAGGGCGGTGTGCCCACGCTCGTGGTGCAGGCCGCGACCGTGATCGGAGCCGGGTCGGCGAGCTTCGAGATCATCCGTCACCTCGCCGAGCGCCTGCCCGTCATGCCCGCGCCGAGCTGGGTCGCCAACCGCATCGAGCCGGTCGCGATCGCGGACGCCCTGCACTATCTGAAGGAGGCGGCGCTCGCCCCCGGCGAGCTCGAGGGCACGTACGAGATCTCCTCCGGCGAGTCCGAGCTGCGCTTCATGGATCTGCTCACCCAGTACGCCGAGGTCGCGGGCCTGTCGGCGCGCCACGTGATCCCGCTGCCGATCCCGGCTCCGCTGCTGTCGGGTTTCTGGATCGGGATGGTCACGCCGGTCCCGCTCTCGATCGCCGTCCCGCTCGCGCAGTCGATGAAGGATGAGGCCGTCGCGCACGGGCATGCGCTCGACGAGGTGGTGCCCCCTCCGCCGGGCGGCCCGACGCCCTATCGGGAGGCGGTGCGCGAGGCCCTCGTCCAGCAGAAGAGCGGTGACCTCGCGACCACCTGGGACGGTGATGTCGCGATGGCCCAGGGCCCCGAGGCAGCGCTCCCGGAGGATCCGGACTGGGCGGGCCACACCGTCTACACCGACGAGCGCACCCGCACCGAGGACGGTATCGACCCGGCGGCGGTGTGGGAGGTCATCGAGGGGATCGGCGGCACGAGCGGCTGGTACTCCACACCGCTGCTGTGGCGCCTGCGCGGGGTGATGGACCGGCTGCTCGGCGGCTACGGCCTGCGCCGCGGGCGCCGCGACGCGGCGCACCTGCGCGTGGGCGATGCGGTGGACTGGTGGCGCGTCGAGGCGATCGAGCCGGGCCGCCGCCTGACCCTGCGCGCCGAGATGCGGATGACGGGACGGGCGTGGCTGCAGCTCGGAGTGACCGAGGACGACGGGTCGACGACCTATCACCAGCGCGCCGTCTACTTCCCCGACGGCCTGATCGGGCGCCTCTACTGGTGGGGCATCTACCCGTTCCACGCCCTCGTGTTCCCGTCGATGGCACGACACATCATGGCCGAGGCGCGCACACGCTCGACCACGCGCGGCTGAGGCGGCGGGCGCCGCCCTCAGGAGGCGCGCACCGTCAGGGCGCCGAGAGTCCGAGCCCACCGGTTGGCGGCCAGATGGTCGCTCAACAGGGCCAGCCCGGTCGCGTACTTGGACAGGCGCAGAGGCCGATGCCCCTCGGACCACAGGAAGCGGTCCGCGGTGCCCGGCCGGGTGCCCGCCTTCGTCTCGATAACGACGAGGTCCTCGAGGGTGTGGGAACCCGTGGCCCGCGGGCGCCGTACGTGCACCTCGTCGGACTGGACCTCGTCCCCCGTGCGCAGATCGGTCCACGTGAGCTCGGCGTCGATCGTCAGACGGGACTCCTCGCCGGTCAGCAGGAGCGTGGTGCGGTCGTACGCGGTCGACAGGATGGGCAGCAGACGCCCGTCGGGGGCGGGCACCTCGGCGGCCCGCAGCTCCTCGAGCACGAAGCCGAGGGCATCCCCGGCCAGCGGGCGTCGTGCGGGGCCGCCGACGGGGAGCTCGGCGCGCACCTTGCGGGACTCGCCGCGTCCCGTTCGGGTCTTGACCTCGAGGTAGGACGTGTTCGTGTCGAGGTAGTCGCGGCGACGCACCTTGAACCGTCGGCGTCTCCCGGTCGCGGCGCCACGGTAGGACACGAGGTCGGGACTGTCGTAGTAGGTGGAGCGGTAGGCGAAGGCTCGGCGCCCGTCGATCTCGAGCACTCGCAGGGCGCCGTCGAGCGCGTGGACCAGCCGGTGGGCGGTGTCGAGCGGCACCAGGTACTTGCGGTCGACCCGGGTCATCAGAGCGGCGCGAGCGGTGAGCTCCTCGAGACCGATGGGGGCCAGCCCCCACGTTCCCGTGCTCATCGTGCGCTCGCCGCGGAGATCATCTCCCGCTCGGGTGCCCCGGCGGCGGTGGACTCGGGGATCTCGGCGGTCGGGCGGTCGGTGACCGTCGATCGCGAGGCTCGGCCGGTCACCCGGTAGCGGACGTCGGCCGTGGTCGTGTCGGTCACGAGGTCCAGGCGGATCACGGAGAGCGCGGTGACCTGCGCGCCGAGCAGGGACTCGAGATGCGCCCGCAGCTGTGCCTCGTCCCGGATCGCACGGTCCACGACGATCACCTGACGGCGGTGCGAGGCCAGCAGCGCGGGATGGTCGATGAGTGTCATGGTGACCACGATCAGGGCCATGAACAGCGCGGACAGCCACATCGGGCTGATGCCCAGGCCGCCGATGAGGCCGAGGGCGAGGAACGCGAAGTAGTAGGCGATCTCGTGCTGGGCCAGCTCGTCGGACCGCAGCCGGATGATCGACAGCACGCCGAACAGCCCCAGGCCCAGGCCCGCCGTGACCGTGGAGTTCGCGAGCAGCGCGGCGACGGCGAGCACGCCCACATTGATGCCGAAGAAGGCGACCACGAGATCGCGCCGACGGTGACGCGGCCAGTACACGGCGAACGTCAGGATCGTCGCGGCGATCAGGTCGAGGGCGTACAGGGGAAGTGCAGCGGTCATGGCAGGCTCCTGGGATCGATGGACGAGCCGCCCGGGTCCGGGCGCGGGCCCGAGGGAGGGGACCCGGCGCCCGGCAGCTCCGGGCGGCTCGTGGGAACACGTTCCCGACTCCGGCTGTGCATCGCCTATGACCGGCCTGTCGCGGCTGTATGAGGTGCGACGACGATGAGGTGGGACGGCGCCGCCGGGTCACGCGGCTGTGATGATCTCCAGCTCGAAGCCCTGCGCGTTCTCGACGAACAGCGCGGCGTGGTCGGGGCCGCCCGCGTGGGGGTAGCGGTCCTCGAACAGCTCGGACCAGCCGTGCGCGGCGGCGTCGGCGCGCAGACGATCGAGGGCGGCACGGTCAGGTGCCGTGAGCGCGAGGTGGTTCAGGCCCGGCCGCATCCGATCGTGGTCGGTGCCGATGACGGCCGGGGACTGCTCGAGCACGAGATACACGCCCGCAGGGTGGTGCCAGGTGCGACCCTCGGGCCACTCGGGGTCGTGGCGCGTCTCCCAGCCCAGCTCGCCGAGGAGCCAGTCGAAGGAGGGCGCGATCGAGAGATCGTGGGTCCACAGCTCGATGTGGTGGAGGGGGCTGGACATGCCCGCAGCGTAGACGGCGCTGGCGCCTGTCGGTGCGGTGTGTGACGTCAGCGCAGAGGGCTGCGGGACCGGTGCCGGGAGTTCCCCAGCCCGCCGGTGTCCCCGAGGTGGTCGATCACGGCGCGCAGGGCCTCGTGCGTGGAGCGGCTCGGCTCCCAGCCCACGACGGAGCGGATCCGCTCGGTGGACATGACGGGCGTGAGGACGGCCATGTCGACCCAGCCCGGATCGGTCGGTTCGAGCCGCAGCCGATAGGCGGCGGACACGAGGGCGCGCACGAGAGGGACGGGCACCGG
>DAMDHZ010000085.1:4450-8681 GCA_032101665.1 Brachybacterium sp.
CGGGAGCCAACGGCGGGCTCCGAGCACGGTCCCGAGGGTGTCCGGGCTCAGCGGCGGGTCGGCGGCGACGTTGAACGCCCCGCCCGCGTGCTGCTGGATCACGCGCCAGTACGCGTCGGCGACGTCGTCGGTGTGGACCGCCTGGGTCACGACGCCGCGAGGCCAGGGCACGAGGGGAACGCGCATGCGGGCGACCGCCCTCAGGAGTGAGCGCGGAGCCAGCGCCCCGAGGAAGTAGTCCCGGATCTCGGGCCCGGCCTCCTCCTGGAAGATGAGGCCGGGTCGCAGGCGTGTCACGAGCATCTCGGGGTGAGACGTCGAGACCTCGTCCAGGATCGCCTCGACCTCGGCCTTCTGGCGGCCGTAGTGGGATGCCGGGGCACCGCAGGTCGGGAACGACTCATCCTGGGGACCCGGCCCGGGCGCGACGCGATCGGGTCGACCGTAGGCGCCCACGCTCGAGGCGTACACGAGGTGGGGGACGCCTGCCGCGGCAGCGGCCTCGAACACACGCCGGGAGCCGTTGACATTGATGCGGCGCAGGGTGACATTGTCGCGGTTGGGGCGGATCACCCAGGCGAGGTGGACGACCGCGTCGGCACCGCGCATCGCCTCGACGAGCGCGGGGGCGGAGGCGGCCTCTCCGATGTCGAGGCGATGCCAACGCACGTTCTCGTACGGCTCACCGGTGCGGTCAGGGCCGTTGCGCGACACTCCCGCGATGGAGGTCACCTCGTCGGCCGCGTGCAGGCGGCGCAGCAGCGCGGTCCCGACGTTGCCGGTGGCTCCGATGATCACGATATGCATGAGAACTCCTCGTGGCGGGGTGGGCGCATCGGGTCGATGTGCCAGCCACGCTAGAGGCAGGGTGTCGTCCGTCGGCACTGCGGGACCGATCGGTCGGGTCTGCCACCTCGCTCATCTGATCGGGCGACTCGTCCCCAGGGCGTCCTCGGGCAGGGGCCCGTCGGTCGTGTCGCCGCGCATCCGTTTGAGCACGTTCTCGGCGCTGATCAGGCACATCGGCAATCCCACCCCCGGCACCGTGGTCGCCCCGGCATACAGCAACCCGGTGACCCTGCGGCTCGCGTTGGAGCCGCGCAGGAAGGCCGACTGGCGCAGTGTGTGCCCGGGGCCCAGCGCGTTCCCGCGCCAGGAGTGGAAGTCCGCGGCGAAGTCGGCCGGACCGATGGTGCGGCGCACACGAACCCGGTCGGCGAGGTCCGGGATCTGCGCCCACTCGGCGATCTGGGCGATCGCGGCGTCGGCGGCGGCCTCGACGCGCGGGTCGCCGTGGCCGTCGACGCCCCCGCGGCCGATGCTCTCGCCGTCCTCGGCGTCGGGAGAGACGGGGACCAGGACGAACAGGTTCTCGGTTCCCGGCGGGGCGACCGATCCGTCGGTCGCCGAGGGCATGCACACGTAGATGCTCGCGGGGTCGGGCACGGTCGGACGCTCGGCGAACACCTCGGCGAAGTTCGCATCCCAGTCGTCGGTGAAGAACAGGTTGTGGTGGGTCAGCTCCGGCACACGCCCCTCGACGCCCAGCAGGACGAGCACGGCGCCCGGCCCGGACGTGCGGCGGCGCCAGGAGGCGGCGGGATAGGTGCGCAGCTCGGCGGGCAGCAGGGCGGTCTCGGTGTGGTGGAGGTCCGCGGTGGACACGACCACGTCGGCGTCGAGCTGCTCGACGCGTGTCCCGTCCTCGCCGCTGCACAGCGTGACGCCCGTGACGAGGGCACGACGGCCGGGGCGTCGTGCCGTGCGGATCGCGGTGACCTCGACGTCCGTGCGGATCTCGACGCCGGCCTCGCGCGCCAGATGCTCGAGCGCCCGCACGAGCCGGCCGAAGCCGCCTCGCGGGTAGCGCACGCCGTCCTCGAGGTCCATCGCGCTCATGAGGTGGTAGAGGCTCGGGGTGGTCCGCGGGGTCGCGGCGAGGAAGACGGCGGGGTAGCCCAGGATCTGGCGCAGCCGGGTGTCCGTGACGGTGCGGGCGGCTCGAGCGTGCAGGGACTCGAGCAGCAGGCGGGCCAGCGTCCCGGCGCGCGGGAGCACGCGTGCGATCGTGCGCGCCGGCACGCGCGAGAAGGTCGTGTACAGGAACGAGCCGACGGCCAGCTCGTAGGCCTCGCGCGCCGAGTCGAGATAGCGGGCGATGGCGTCACCGCCGCCCGGCTCGACACTCTCGAACAGCGCCCGGACCTCGCCCCGGCCCGACACCACGTCGAGCGGCGCCTGGTATGCCTCGCCGAACACCCGATAGGCCGGGTCCAGGTCGACGAGGTCCAGGTGGTCCTCGACCCGCGTGCCGAACAGGTGGAAGAAATGCTCGAAGCACTCGGGCATCAGGTACCACGACGGTCCCGTGTCGAAGGTGAAGCCGTCGCGCTCCCACGTGCCCGCGCGTCCGCCGAGCACGTGCTGGCGCTCGACGAGCGTCACGGTGTGATGGTCGCGGGCCAGGAGTGCGGCGGTCGCGAGCCCCGCGACGCCGCCGCCGATCACGATGACCCTGCTCATGACGCCGGATCCGCCGTGCCGGAGCGGGTCCCGGAGCGGCCGCCGCGCGGAGTCCCCTCACCGGCACGCCGCCGGGCGCCGTGCCCGCGCCGGTCGCGGGCGACCGCGCGGGCCACCACGAGCGCCTTGCGCGCGTCGGGCACGCGCACCCGCGTCGTCAGGAGGGTGCTCGCGGGGACGCGGGCCAGGCGCCGGGAGAGCTCGGCGAACAGGTCGTGGGCCGAGAGCACGGCGAGGCGGCTCGAGTCCGGCAGGTCGTCGATCACCGCGCGCGCCGCCGCGAGATCGGCATCGATATCGGCGAGCAGGCGGTCCCGATCGGCGTCGCTCAGCTGCGCCGCGTCGATCCCCGGGAAGTAGGAGCGGCCGCGCTCGCCGACGTCGGCCGCGAGGTCGCGCAGGAAGTTGACCTTCTGGAAGGCGGCCCCGAGCCGCCGGGCGCCGCTCACGAGGTGGGGCGACGGCTCGACGGGCGTGTCCGCCCCGTCCGTCACGAAGACGCGCAGGCACATGAGCCCCACGACCTCCGCGGAGCCGTAGACGTAGCGTTCGAAGGTGTCGTCGGTGTGCGCGGAGATCGCGAGATCGGCGCGCATCGCGGCGAAGAAGGGCCGGGTGAGGTCGGTGTCGATACCGGTCGCGCGGGCCGCCGTCGCGAAGGAGTGGACGACGAGGTCGGTGCTGAATCCCACGGCGAGCGCCGCCTCCGTCTCGCGCTCGTAGTCGTCGAGGCGCTGCGCGATCGCCTCGGGGCCGAGACCCGCACCGGCGGCGGCGCCGTCGACGATCTCGTCGGCCACCCGCACCAGTGCGTAGACGGAGCGGGTACGCCGACGGACGACTCCCTGCAGCAGTCGCGTGGCGACGCCGAAGGAGGTCGAGTAGCGGGCGATCACGGTCGCCGCGGCGGCCTCGGCCGCCCGGTCGTAGTCGTCCTGCGCGGTCCTCGAGGGGCGGCGGGGGCCGACGCGGCGTCGGGGCTCCATCCGGTCAGTACACCATGGGCGACTGGCTCGCGAAGGTGCTCCGACCGGGTGGTCGAGTGCGGCTCGGGTTCCGGGCCCACCGGCGAGAATCCTCACGTAGCCTGGTCATATGTCTGATTCCGCCTATGTCACGACACCTGCCCGTGAGGGGCCGACGGTCATCGCCGACGTCGCCGTGATCGACGTGGAGAGCGGGACGAGCACCCCTCACCAGGACATCCGCCTGGCCGGTGGCACGATCGCGTCCATCTCCGCCCACGTCCCCGAGGGGCACGGACCGGACGTCGAGGTGGTCGATGCCGCGGGGCGTTTCGCGATCCCCGCCTTCGTCGACGCCCACGCCCATCCGCTCAACCACCCCGACGAGGTCGACGGCGCCTACGCCCTCATGCTCACCGCCGGTATCGCGGGCTATCGCCAGATGTCCGGGAGCGACGAGCTACTCGAGCGACGCGCGGCCGGCACCCTCCGCGAGCCTCCGGGCGCGCCGCGCCTGCTCGCGCTCCCCGGTGAGCTGCTCACCCCGGTGAACGCCGGCACCGCGGGGGCGACGGCCCGCACCGTGCGGTATCAGGCCGCGCACGGCGCCGACTTCATCAAGGCCGGTTTCACGTCGGCGCGCACGTTCATGGCAGCGCTCCGTGCGGCGAACGAGGCCGGGATCCCGATGGTGGGTCATCTCCCGGAGGATCTCGACCCCCGGGAGCCGGCGCGCGAGGGCC
>DAMDHZ010000085.1:8691-12792 GCA_032101665.1 Brachybacterium sp.
GCGCTGCATCGAGCATCTGGGCCCCCGCACGTCGCTCGTGGCGGCGAGCTCGCGGCGTGAGGAGCAGGTGCGGGCCATGAGCCGCTCGCTGCCCCCACTGCCCCCGATGCGATTCCTCTCGAGGGTCGTCGAGAAGTCGTTGGCGAAGATGATCGTCAACCCGTCCAAGAGCACGAGCGCGCAGGTCGCGGCGGCGTACGAGCTGGCCGACCGCACGTACGACGAGCGCAAGGCCCAGGAGCTCGCGGCACTCTTCGTCGAGCACGAGACCTGGAACTGCCCGACGCTCATCCGCCTGCACACGCAGACCTTCGGCGACCAGCCGGTGCACCTGGAGGACCCGCGTGCGGCGTACATCCACCCCGATGAGCTCGCGGCCTGGAGGGACGCCTCGGCGACCCTCGCCGAGCTGCCCGGTGCCACGAAGGACGCGCTCGCCGAGGACTGGGAGGCCAAACGCCGTCTGACCCGTGTGTTCGCCGAGGCGGGCGTGCCGATGCTGGTGGGCACCGACGCCGACGGGTCGGGCTGGGTGATCCCGGGTCTCGCGATCCACGACGAGTTCGACCTGCTGGCCGGTGCCGGGGTCTCCCCGCTGCGGATCCTGCAGATGGCTACGCTCGACGCGGCGCGATTCTTCGGCCACGAGGACACGGCGGGCCGGGTCGCGACGGGATTCGAGGCCGATCTCGTGCTCCTCGAGGAGAACCCCGCGGCCGACCACCGGGCCCTGCACGGCATCGCCGGCGTGGTGCGCGACGGGCGGCACTACGGACGCGAGGAGCTCGACGGCGTGCTCGCGCGCCTCGAGGCGGCTCCCTCCGCGAGGTGATCGGCCGCGCACCACACAGCACCCGCACAGCCGCACCGGGGTGCCCGGCACAAGCACGGGACCGAACCTCGTGCCATGCACACGGAGCACCCGGACACCGACACCGCCCCACCCCCGACCGACGGCACGGGCTCGCGCCCCCGGCGCCGTCGTGTGACCCGACGGGTCCTGCTCGGAGGCGGCGTCGGGTTCCTCGCCGTGACCGGTGGCACCGGCGCGTGGGCCTATGACCGGTACGTGCGCGACAAGGTCGAGGTCTCCGACGTCGACGCCGCCGAGACCGCTGCCGGCGTCACCGCGGTCAGCTCGACCGATGGCACGTACTCGGCGACCGGGTACACGTCCTCGACCACCACGATCACGCTCACCTCGACCGCGACCGGCTCGGGCTCCGAAGCGCTGGCCTGGTACGCGGCCGACATCCAGGTCACCGACGCCACCGTGGTCCGCTCCGCGTTCGCCGACGACGAGTTCGGCCAGTCGATCATCGAGAAGCCCTCGCAGATGGCGGCCTCACACGACGCGGTGCTCGCCATCAACGGCGACTACTACGGTTTCCGCGACACGGGTATCGAGATCCGCAACGGGGTCTCCTACCGCGACGAGCCGGCGCGGACCGGGATGGCGTTCTATCGCGACGGCTCGATCGAGATCTACGACGAGACGACGACCGACGCGGACACGCTGATCGCCGCCGGGGTCTGGAACACTCTCAGCTTCGGTCCCGCGGTGCTCGTGGACGGCGCGGTGCCCGACGGCATCGAGGACGTCGAGATCGACACCAACATCGGCAATCACTCCATCCAGGGCAAGCAGCCGCGCACCGCCGTCGGCGTGATCGACGACAACCACCTCGTGTTCCTCGTGGTCGACGGCCGGTCGGAGGGCTACTCGGCCGGAGCCACCCTCCCCGAGCTCGGTCAGATCCTGCTCTCCCTGGGCTGCACCGGTGGCTACAACCTCGACGGCGGCGGCTCCTCGGTCATGATCTTCGACGGCGACATCGTCAACCAGCCCTCGAACGGCGGCGAGCGCGGCACCTCCGACATCCTGTACGTGGCCGGGTGAGCGCAATGACCGCTTCTGCCCCCGTCCCCGGTCGTGAGATGCCGATGACCGACATGGTCGGCTCTCGTGCCGTCCTGGCCCCTGAGGGAGCGACCGCCGGGACCGCTCCGCGCACCTCCGGCGCCGTGGTCGCGATCCCCGCGCTCGAGCCCGGACCGGACCTCGTGCGTCTCGTGGGCGAGCTCGTGGCCGAGGGGATCGACGTGATCGTGGTCGACGACGGCTCGGGCCCCCGCTTCGACGTCGTGTTCGACCGCTGCGAGCTCGCGGGTGCCCGGGTGCTGCGCCTTCCGAGCAACCACGGCAAGGGCATGGCCCTGCGTGAGGCGTTCGCTGTCGCCCAGCACTGCTTCCCCGGGGCGGACGTCGTCACGGCCGATGCCGACGGACAGCACACCCTCGTCGACATCCGGCGCCTCCGTGAGGCGCTCGCCGACAGCGGCTCCACGGGCGAGGCCCCGCTCGTGCTCGGTGTACGGGCCTTCGACGGCGACGTCCCCCTGCGCAGCCGCGTCGGCAACGCCCTGAGCTCGCTCGCCTTCCGCGCCGCGGCGGGCGTCTCCCTCGGCGACACCCAGACGGGGCTGCGCGGCATCCCGGCACGGCACCTCACCTGGGCGCGGACGCTGCCGGGAGATCGCTACGAGTACGAGTACACGATGCTCGTCCGCGCGGCCCGCGACGGCATCGGCCTGCACCAGCTCCCGATCAGCACCGTCTACGAGGACGACAACGCCTCGAGCCACTTCCGCCCCGTGCGGGACTCGCTGCGCGTGCTCGGACCCGTGCTCGCCTTCGCCGCGTCCTCCCTCACGGCCTTCACGGTCGACACCGGGATCTTCTGGCTGCTGACCGCGATCGGCCTCCCCGTCGCACCCGCCCTCGCGATCGCGCGCCTCGTGAGCTCGGCCGAGAACTTCTCGATGAACCGCTGGGTCGTCTTCCGGGGCGGCATGACCGCACCGCTCGGGCGGGCCGCCGTCCGCTATGCGCTGCTCGCGGGGGCCGTGCTCGCGGGCGGCATCCTGCTCGTGGACGCCCTGATGGCGCTCGGCCTCGCGGCCGTGCCCGCCAAGATCACCGCCGATCTGCTGCTGTTCACGCTCAGCTTCGTCGTGCAGAAGGTCCTTGTCTTCCATCGCCCGTGAACCCCGACCCGCCGATCCTGCTGTGCGGGCCGGGCCCAGTCCCTAGGCTGTCCTCATCCGCCCGTCGCTCCCGGGGGGCGCGGCCGGGCCGCGAAGAGGGGAGCGGCGGGACCGATCCGACCCCAGGAGTCACCATGACCACCACCGACACGCATGGCACGCGGCCGCTCGGCACGCCCACCTGGATGGATCTGACCTGCCACGATCTCGAGGCCGCCCGACGCTTCTACGGCGAGCTGTTCGGGTGGACCGTCGAGGACGCGGGCCCGCAGACCCACCACTACCACCGGGCGTCGGCCGACGGGCGTCCCGTGGCCGGCCTCATGCTCGCCATGGACGCCTCCGGCACGCCGCTGCCGAAGGACGAGGCGCCGTCGACCTGGACCGTCTATCTCGCCACGGACGACGTCGAGCGCACGGCCGCCGCGATCGTCGATGCCGGCGGGAGCGTCGCCTTCGGCCCTCTCGACGTCCCGGACGCCGGGCGCATGGCCTTCGTCCTCGACGCGGTGGGCGCCCCGTTCGGGATCTGGCAGGCCGCCCCGTTCGCGGGGTTCGACACGTCCGGTGGTGCGGGAACGCCCGTCTGGTTCGAGTGCATGAGCGGGGACGCCCTCGTGGCCGAGCAGTTCTACCGCGACGCCCTGGACTGGGACATCTCCGTCATGCCGGGATCCTCCGAGAGCGGCTTCTGGTACGCGACGAACGGGGCGGGAGAGGCCGCGACGGCCGGGCTGTGTGATGCCTCGAGCTTCCTGCCCACGGGGGCGCCGGGGTACTGGCGCCCGTACCTCGAGGTCGAGGACACCGATGCGACGGTCGCGCGGGTCGCCGAGCTCGGCGGGCGTGTGCTCGACGGACCGATGGACAGCCCCTTCGGATACCTCGCGACGGTCGCCGATCCGGAGGGAGCGTCGTTCCAGGTCATCCAGTCCTCGAGGCGGAGCTCCTGAGACGGCGGCGGGGTGTCGCGGATCGGGCGCCGGGTGCTGCGGCGCTGGTGCCCGGTGTTGCGGATCGGGTGTCGCGACGCCAGCGTCGGAAGGCGAGCAC
>DAMDHZ010000086.1:0-12669 GCA_032101665.1 Brachybacterium sp.
GAGAGAAGAGTCGCACCGTTGACGTTTCGGACTCGGTTCTGTCGCTCTGGTGGTCGTGTCATCCCTGGGGTGCGGCAAGGTCACGTTCCGCGTAGTCGGCCTTCAGCGTGGCGAAGACCTCCATGTCCACCGCGACCGGATGTCCGGCGAGAGCGGCTTCGAGGCGGTCCAGTCCGTAATGGGCGCCGACGATGTCGCCGCGTTCGATCGCGAGGGCGGGGTCGGGCACGAAATACGTCGCGAGGAGGCGGGTCCCGGCCCCGTCGTCGAGGGATTCGAGCTCGTAGCGCATCCAGGAGCCGGGGCTGGTGTGGCTGTGCTCCAGCACAGTCGGCGCCTCCAGTCGCAGGATCGTGAATGTGAGCATCTGCGTTTCGTCGCCGTCGGGCCAGGGGAACGAGATCGACCCGCCCACCCGGAGGTCGACGGTGACATCGGCGGCGAACGGCGGACACCAGTCGGCCAGGCGCGCGGGCTCCGTGATCGCCGACCACACCTCCTCGATCGGGAAGCCGAGCCGCCGGACGTACCGGATCAGCCCGCCGCTCGGGGTGTGTTCGATCGTCCCGAACCGGGTCGGGTCATTCATGTTCATGATGGGCGTCCTTCGTCGGAGTGGTACGCGCGGCGGGCGCCACGGTGCGTTCGAGGTGCCGTTCCAGGGAGTCGAGACGGTTCGACCACTCGACCCGGTACGGCTCCAGCCACGCATCCAGCTCGCGCAGCGGGTCAGGGTGGAGGCGATAGAACCGCCGGTTCGCATCGCTGCGCACCTCCACGAGCCCCGCGTCGCGCAGCACCTTCAAGTGCCGGGAGACGCCGGGCTGATGCATGCCCACGAGCTCGACCAGCTCTCCCACCGAGCACTCCCGACCCCGGACCGCGTCGAGGATGCGACGGCGCGTCGGATCGATGATCGCCTCCAGCACGGTCGTCGTCGTCATGAGGAGAGCATACGATTTCACATATATATGCGCAAGCAAATGCTTCCTCGGCCCCGCGGCGATGCGCTGCGCTGGCAGCTCTCTTCCGGAACCTTCGGAATCCCGCCGGCCGCCGCCCCGATCGCCTTCGTCCTCCTCGCGATGCCTCTGACCGGCCACGTCGAGTCCGAAGCCGCGCTGGTTCTCGCCATGACCGCTGCCCCGGTAGTCAGGTCCCTCCCGCTGTCGCAGCTCCGTGGGCGCATCAGCTCATGCCTCGGCGTCCTGACGTGGCTTGTGCGCAGCTCGCCAGCTCCCTCGTGACCTGGTCTCCGCAAGACAGCCGTTCGTCGTCACGCGCCAGTCACTGCACGGAGAACACGCTGATGCCGTAGAGGACGAAGACGAACAGACGGGCCGCCCCGTGGAGGGCGGTGACCCGCTTTGTGCTGAAGGTGGTGAGGCTCAGCAGCAGGCTCACGCCGAGCACCAGGAGATTCGCTGGGCTCTCGGCGAGGACCACGGTCTGGTCGGTGAGCAGTCCGATGACGAGCACCACGGGGAGGGCCAGCGGTGCGCCGAGCCTGTCGAGCCCGTCGTCGAGGAACGTCGCCATGTCGTGGGAGAGCAGGACGATGGGCGTGACCGTGACGAGCAGGAGAAGGATCCGTGCGATCACCTCGGCGCGGTGCTCGCGCAGGACCGCCCCGATGCTCGGCCGTTCCTCATCTGCTCCCGCGGCACTCGCCAGGGCCCGGAGCGTCCCGCCGAACCAGCGGCAAAGGCCCACCGTGAAGCGTCCGTCACACAGCAGCAGAGGCCGCCTCCCGCACGGGAAGCAGCCTCTGACGTGGGTTTCGTGGAGACTAGGGGGTTCGAACCCCTGACCTGAAGCTTGCAAAGCTACCGCTCTACCAACTGAGCTAAGTCCCCGTATTGTGTTGTGCCGGCCGTGTTCGCAGGAGAGGTCCGGCCCACGTGCGATCCCGCGCCTGCGCCTGCGGCGCGGCATCGCGAGGGCGATGCGGGCTCTCAGTGCTGGGCGGTGCGAGCGGCGTCCAGGTCGGAGGCCTTCTCGGCCTCGGCCCACAGGTCGTCGGTGCGATCCGCCTCGACCTTGCGCCACACCAGGAGGCCGCCGATCACCGATCCCGCGATGAGCAGGACGGACGTCAGGAACTTCTTCATCAGATCCTCCGATCCGCAGGAGTGGGCCTAACTGGACTTGAACCAGTGACCTCTGTCTTATCAGGACAGCGCTCTAACCGACTGAGCTATAGGCCCGGGGGCGGGAGTTCCGGGTCATGCCCGGGCGTGCCTGCCGACGCACAACACTACCGGGCTCCCGCACGCCGCGTCCAACCGGGATGGACGGCTGTACGCGAGGTCACAGCGACCCTGCAGCCCCGGTGAACCCCGCAGACGAACGGCGCCCCGGGAGCCGTCCCCGGAGCGCCGTTCGAGCACGGGCGCGGTGCTGAGGGCACGGCGCCCACCAGCTCTCACTCGTCGGTGAACGTCATCTTGAGGCCGCCCAGCAGGCTCGCCACGATGTTGTAGAGGAACGCGAACAGCGTGCCCAGCGCGGTGATGATCACGAGGTTGATGAACGCGACCACGGTCGCGTAGCTGACCATCTTGGAGAAGGTGAACATCTCCATGAAGGGCAGCGCCTTGCCGCCGTTGAGGTCCTCGCCCAGCTTGTTGAGCGAGTCCCACAGGCCGATCCCGTCGACCACGCCCCACAGGATCGCCACGGCCACGACGGTCGCGATGCCGATCGCCACGGCGAGCAGGAAGGACAGCTTCATCACCGAGAACGGGTCGAGGCGCGCGAGGGTGAGGCGGATGCGGCGCGGGGACCGGCCGCGGCCCTTCGGCCCGCGGCCGGTGCCGCTGCTCGTCGCTGAATTCCCGGTGCGCTCGGTGCGGCTCGAGGAGGTCGCGCTCGAGCCGTCCGTGGTCGCCGCGTCCGTCCCGGTGGTCGTCGCCTCGGCGCCGTCCTCATCGCTCGTGAACGACGCGGGACCGGCCGTCACCTTGCCGGTGCGCGAGCTCGAGCGCCCCTCCCCGGGCGAGGAGGCCTGCTTGCCGCCGGAGCGGTTATTGCTGGTGGGGGCCACGGATCACTCCTCGGTGGTCGCGTCGTCGGCGTCCGACCGGGTGTCGGACCCCTCCGAGACTAGATCATCGGCGTCGGCGGGCCCGGTCATATCCGCGCCGTCGCCGCTGGTCGCTTCAGCGCTGGGCGCGTCGACGTCATTCGCGCCCGCCTCGGTCAACCCGGCGTCGATGTCCTCCTCGGACTCGGCGGAGACGGCGACCAGGACGATCCGGTCCTTCTTGTCCGGCTTGGCGAAGACCACGCCCATCGTGTCGCGGCCCTTGGCGGGAACCCCCGCGACCTTCGAGCGCACGACCTTGCCGCGCTCCATCACCACGAGCACCTCGTCGCCCTCGTCGACCACGGCGGCACCGACGAGGTGACCGCGGTCGTCGGGCAGCTTGGCGACCTTGATTCCCAGGCCGCCACGCCCCTGCACGCGGTACTCCTCGAGCGGCGAGCGCTTGGCGAAGCCGCCGTCGGTCACGGTGAACACGTAGCTCTCGGGGCGGGCCACGTCCATGGCCAGCAGCTCGTCGTCACCGCGGAACTTCATGCCGGTGACGCCGCTCGTGGCGCGCCCCATCGGGCGCAGCACGTCGTCCGCGGCCGGGAAACGCACGCTCTGGCCGTTGCGGGAGACCAGCAGGAGCTGGTCGTCGGCGTCGACCACGCGGGCCGCGACGAGCTCGTCGGTCTTGGGACCCTCGTCGGTCTCGACCTCGCGCAGGTTGATCGCGATCACGCCGCCCGAGCGGTTGGAGTCGAACGCCGTGAGCGCCGTCTTCTTGACCAGGCCGCGACGGGTCGCGAGCACGAGGTAGTCGGCGTCCTCGTAGCCCGAGATCGCGAGCACCGAGGCGATCCGCTCGTCGGGCTGGAAGGCGAGCAGGTTCGCGACGTGCTGGCCGCGGGCGTCGCGCGGCGCCTCCGGCAGCTCGTAGGCCTTGGCACGGTAGACGCGCCCGTGGTTGGTGAAGAACAGCAGCCACTGGTGGGTCGTGGTCGTGAAGAAGTGCTCGACCACGTCGTCGGTGCGCAGGGAGGCACCGCGCACGCCCTTGCCGCCGCGCTTCTGGGCGCGGTACTGGTCGGTGCGGGTCCGCTTGGCGTAGCCGCCGCGCGTGATGGTGACGACCACGTCCTCCTCGGGGATCAGGTCCTCCATCGACATGTCACCGTCGAAGGGCACGATCTCGGTGCGGCGGTCGTCGCCGTACTTCGCGACGATCTCGCCGAGCTCGTCGGAGACGATCTGCCGCTGCCGGACCGGGGACTCGAGGATCTCCGTGTACTCGCGGATCAGGGCCTCGAGCCGATCGTGCTCCTCCATGATCTTCTGGCGCTCGAGAGCGGCCAGGCGACGCAGCTGGAGGGCGAGGATGGCGTTGGCCTGGTCGACGTCGACATCGAGCAGCTCCATCAGGCCGTGGCGGGCCTCGTCGGCATCGGGCGAGCGCCGGATGAGCGCGATGACCTCGTCGAGCGCGTCGAGCGCCTTGAGATAGCCGCGGAAGATGTGGATCTGCTCCTCGGCCTTGCGCAGCCGGTACCGGGTGCGGCGCACGATGACCTCGATCTGGTGCTTGGTCCACTCGCGCACGAACACGTCGATCGACAGGGTGCGCGGCACCCCGCCGACGAGGGCCAGCATGTTGGCCGAGAAGTTCTCCTGCAGCTGGGTGTGCTTGAACAGGTTGTTGAGCACGACCTTGGCCACGGCGTCGCGCTTGAGCACGAGCACGAGGCGCTGGCCGGTGCGACCGGAGGTCTCGTCGCGGATGTCGGCGATGCCCTGCAGCTTGCCGGTCTTGACCGACTCGGCGATCTTGCGGGCCAGGGTGTCGGGGTTGACCTGGTAGGGCAGCTCGGTGACCACGAGGCACATGCGCCCGTGGATCTCCTCGGTCGAGACCACCGCGCGCTGGGTGATCGACCCGCGCCCGGTCCGGTAGGCGTCCTCGATGCCCCTGTGGCCCAGGATCGTCGCGCCGGTCGGGAAGTCGGGGCCCTTGATGCGAGTGAGGCACGCGTCGAGCAGCTCCTCCTTGGTGGCCTCGTGGTTGGTCAGCAGCCACTGGACGGCGTCGGCCACCTCGCGGAGGTTGTGCGGGGGGATGTTGGTGGCCATGCCGACCGCGATCCCCGCCGAGCCGTTGACCAGCAGGTTCGGGAAGCGCGCGGGCAGGATCTCGGGCTCGGAGAGGGTGCCGTCGTAGTTGTCGCGCATGTCGACCGTGTCCTGGTCGATGTCGCGCACGAGCTCCATCGCGAGCGGAGCCATCTTGCACTCGGTGTAGCGCGAGGCCGCGGCGCCGTCGTCGCCGGCGGAGCCGAAGTTGCCCTGGCCCAGGATCAGCGGGTAGCGCATCGACCACGGCTGCACGAGGCGCACCATGGCGTCGTAGATGGCGCTGTCGCCGTGGGGGTGGTAGTTGCCCATGACGTCGCCGACCACCTTGGCGCACTTGGAGAACGAGCGCTCGGGGCGGTAGCCGCCGTCGTACATCGCGTAGACGATGCGGCGGTGCACGGGCTTGAGGCCGTCACGCACCTCCGGCAGGGCACGGTCCACGATCACGCTCATCGCGTAGTCGAGGAAGGACCGCTGCATCTCCTGGTTGAGGTCCACCTGGGTGACCTGGTCGCCCTCGTCGATCGCGTCGACGATGGTCTCGAGGGGGTCCAGGCCCTGCTCCGCGGCGCTCGGTCCGGGAGCGGCGACGCCGCTCCCCTCGCCGTCGGTCAGAGGATCGCTCTGCGCGCTGTGGGTGGCCTCCTCGTCGGGGTCCCCGGTGGGGCCGACGGGGGTCGTGGGGGTGTCACTCATGGCTGTGCCTTTCGGGCTGTGACGTGCGAGGAAGAGGTCTCGGGGGCAGCGCTCCCCGCGGGCGGGGGCGCGCGCTCACCTCAGATGTCGAGGAACCGGACGTCCTTGGCGTTCTCCTGGATGAACTTGCGGCGGGACTCGACGTCCTCGCCCATGAGCACGGCGAACACGGCGTCGGCGTCGGCGGCCTCGTCGACCGTGACCTGCTTGAGCGTGCGCACGTCGCGGTCCATCGTCGTGGTCTGGAGCTCCTTCCAGTCCATCTCGCCCAGACCCTTGTACCGCTGGATGCCGTTGTCCTTGGGGATCCGCTTGCCGCCCGCGCGGCCCTCGGCCAGGCGCGCGTCGCGCTCGGAGTCGCTGAACACGTACTCATGCGGTGCGTTGGACCACTTGAGCCGGTACAGCGGCGGCATCGCGATGAACACGTGGCCCAGCTCGATGAGGGGGCGCATGTACCGGAACAGCAGCGTGAGCAGCAGGGTGCAGATGTGCTGGCCGTCGACGTCGGCGTCGGCCATCAGGATGATCTTGTGGTACCGCAGCTTGGTCGCGTCGAAGTCGTCGCCGATCCCGGTGCCGAACGCCGTGATGAGCGAGCGGATCTCCTGGTTGTCGAGGGCGCGGTCCAGCCGCGCCTTCTCGACGTTGAGGATCTTGCCGCGGATCGGGAGGATCGCCTGCGTGCGCGGGTCGCGGCCCATGACGGCCGAGCCGCCCGCCGAGTCCCCCTCGACGATGAACACCTCGCACTCGGCGGGGTTGCGGGACTGGCAGTCCTTGAGCTTGCCGGGCATGCCGCCGGTCTCGAGCGGCGACTTGCGCCGGGTGGCCTCGCGGGCCTTGCGCGCGGCTTCACGGGCCATCGCCGCGCTCTGGGCCTTGCGCACGATGTCGCGGGCCTCGTTCGGATGCGCCTCGAACCAGGCGGCGAGATGGTCGGTCATCACCTTGGAGACGAAGGTGCGGGCAATCGTGTTGCCGAGCTTGGTCTTGGTCTGACCCTCGAACTGCGGCTCGCCGAGCTTGACGGAGACGACGGCGGTCAGGCCCTCGCGGATGTCCTCGCCCGTGAGGTTGGCGTCCTTCTCGCGCACGATGCCCTGGGCGCGCCCGTAGCGGTTGACCACACCGGTCAGCGACGAGCGGAAGCCTTCCTCATGGGTGCCGCCCTCATGGGTGTTGATCGTGTTGGCGTACGTGTGGACCGACTCGGTGTAGGCGGTGGTCCACTGCATCGCGATCTCCACGGAGATCATGACGTCGGTGTCCTCGGCCTCGATGTCGATGACGTCGGGGTGGATCACGTCGGCCCGCTTCGAGGTGTTGATGTAGTGCACGAAGTCGCGCAGGCCGTTGTCGTACTTGTACGAGATCGTCTTGGGGCCGGCGGGCTCGGGGGCCCTGCCCTCGGCGTCGGCGACGTCATCGAGCGGCTCGAGCTCCTGGACCCGCTCGTCGGTCAGCGTGATCCTCAGCCCCTTGTTGAGGAAGGCCATCTGCTGGAAGCGCTTGCGCAGGGTCTCGAAGTCGTAGACGGTCGTCTCGAAGATCTCCGGGTCCGCCCAGAACGTGATCGTGGTGCCGGTCTCGTCGGTCGGCTCGCCCTTGTCCAGCGGCGTCTGCGGTGCGCCACGGTGGTAGGCCTGGCGCCACACGTGCTCCTGGCGGCGGATCTCGACCTCCATCCGCGTGGACAGGGCGTTGACGACCGAGGAGCCCACGCCGTGCAGGCCGCCGGAGACGGCATAGCCGCCGCCGCCGAACTTGCCGCCCGCGTGGAGCACGGTGAGCACGAGCTCGACGGCCGGCTTGTTCTGGGTCGGGTGCATGTCCACCGGGATGCCGCGCGCGTGGTCGACCACGCGCACGCCGCCGTCGGCCAACAGGGTGACCTCGATCGAGTCGCCGAAGCCTGCCATCGCCTCGTCGACCGAGTTGTCGACGATCTCGTAGACGAGGTGGTGCAGCCCGCGCTCGCCGGTCGAGCCGATGTACATGCCGGGGCGCTTGCGCACCGCCTCGAGGCCCTCGAGGACGGTGATGTCCGAGGCCTCGTAATGCTGGTTCATCAGGTTCTCGTGGTCGTCCGCCGACGGCTCGGCAGGGCTGGTCGCATCCTGCGCGGCCGCGATGGCATCGGCGCCCGACTCGGTCGGCTCGGCGGGGATGCCGTCGTTCTGGGGGTTCTCACTCACGAAGGGGTCCGCTCCTCGGGTTCAGACGTCCCCCGGGGCGGTCGTGACCGCAGCGGGGGCATGCAGGCGGCCCGGTCTGCGTGGCGCACGGAGCGTGCCCTGGGGGTTTCGGGGCTCACGCGCGTGAAACCGGACCTCGACGATTCTAGCCGATCTGAGCGGTCCGGACACCCTCTTCGGTGCACGAACGAGGGTTCCGGCGTGTGCGATATGCCCCTGTACGGCCCGCGATGGCCTCTGGGACCCGCGCGGGGACGGTCAGATGAGGTCCCGTATGCCTCCCTGCCCCTCGATGCCTCTGGCGGCCCTCTGAGCGAACGGACGTCATGGACGCTTCGGGAGCCCCCGAAGCATGCCGGGGGGGCGACCGACGGGGCCCCGCTCGGGGCACCGACCGAAGGAGAGCGTCCGTGATCGGCATCGTGCTGGCCGTCCTGCTGTGGGGGACGACGGGCACCGCCGCGACGCTCCTGCCCGACGGCATCGGCCCCGTGGCCACTGGGGCCTCGACGATGGCGGTCGGCGGACTGCTGCTCGCCCTCACCGCGCCGCGCAAGACCGCCGCCGTGCTCCGCAGCGGGGGCGCTTGGCGCTGGATCCTGCCCGGGGCCCTGTGCACGGCCGTCTACCCGCTCGTGTTCTACTCGGGCATGTCGCTCGCGGGCGTCGCGATCGGCAACGTGACGGCGCTCGGCACCGCGCCCGTGTTCGCGCTGGTCCTCGAGCTGCTGTTCGAGCCCGCGGGACGTCGGCCCGTGCTCACCGCCCGCTGGGCCGTCTCGGGCGCCGCGGCCGTGCTCGGGGTGGCCCTGCTCTCGCTCGTGGGCCACGGCGGTGCGCCCGCGGGAGCGGGCGACCAGGTCGTGCTCGGGGTGGGGTGCGGTCTTCTCGCCGGTCTGGCCTATGCCGCCTACAGCTACGCGGCGATGCGGCTCATGCGCGACGGCCACTCCTCGCGCGGTGCCGTGTCCGCGCAGTTCGGTCTCGGTGGCCTGCTGCTCGTGCCCGTCCTGCTCGCCGTCGGACGGCCGGTGCTCACGGGAGCCGGAACGGTCGCCGACACCCCGTTCGCGCACGTCCTGGGCCCGGTGCCGCCGCTCGCCGTGCTCGGCTTTCTCGCGATCGGCCCGATGTTCCTCGCCTACGTGGCCTTCGGACGGGGCCTGCGCACGGTGCCCAGCTCCCGCGCCACGACCGTGACCCTGCTCGAGCCGTTCGTCGCGACGATCCTCGCGGTGCTCGCGGTCGGCGAGCGCCTGGACCCGCTCGGCTGGGTCGCGCTCGCGCTCGTCCTGGGCGGCGTGGTGCTCACCGCGACGGAGCCCGACGCCTCCGTCCGGACGCCCGCGGGGGCTCAGGCGGGGTCGACGTAGGTCTCGTGGAAGCCGCGCAGCAGCTCGATGCCGCGGTCGGTGCCGACGGACTCGGGATGGAACTGGATCGCCTCGACGGGCAGCTCGCGGTGGCGGACGCCCATGATGTAGCCGTCATCGAGGGAGCGGCTCGTGACCTCGAGCGCGGCGGGCAGCGTGGGCTCCTCGATGATGAGCGAGTGGTAGCGCGTGACCTCGCGTCGCGTGCCCTGCTCGCGCGAGAACACCCCCGCGCCGTCGTGCTCGATCGTGGAGGTCTTGCCGTGCATGATGTGCGCCGCGGGAGAGACGGTCGCACCGTAGGCGACGCCGATCGCCTGCAGTCCCAGGCACACACCGAGGATCGGGATCCGGCCGGCGAAGTGGTGCACGAGCTCGACGTGGCCGGAGTCGACAGGGTGCCCAGGGCCGGGCCCGAGCACGAGGTAGTCCGGGGCGATCTCCTCGATGCGCTCGACGTTCGCCGCGTCCGAGCGCAGCACGGTGCGGTCCTCGTCGAGCTCGGCGAGGTACTGCTCGATGATGTAGACGAAGCTGTCGTAGTTGTCGATCAGGACGACGCTCATCGGATCTCCTTCCCGCACACGGCCCAGTAGGTCGAGGCGAGCTTGCTGAGGGTCTCGTTCCACTCCCGCTCGGGAACGGAGTCGGCGACGAAGCCGGCCGACGCCCGCATCACGAAGCGGTCACCGCGGTGGACGGCCATGCGGATCGCAAGGCCCAGGAGCACATCGCGGGCGTCGAGCCCGATGAGCCCGAACGCGCCGGCGTAGAAGCCGCGGCGCGAGGTCTCGAGCTCCTCGATGATCTCCATCGCCCGCACCTTGGGAGCGCCGGAGACGGTGCCGGCGGGGAAGCTCGCCCGGATCACGTCGTAGGCGTCCGCCGTCTGCGTCAGCTCACAGGCGACCTGGGAGACGATGTGGAAGACGTGGGAGTACGTCTCGATGGTCATCAGGGTCTCGACGTCCAGGGTGCCCGGTCGGGCGAAGCGACCGAAGTCGTTGCGGCACAGGTCCACGAGCATGATGTGCTCGGCGCGCTCCTTGGGGTCGGCCAGGAGCGCGGCCCGGGTGGCCTCCTCGTCGCCGCCGCGAGGCGCGGTGCCGGCGATCGGTCGCATCACCGCGCGGCCGCCCTCGACGCGCACGAACAGCTCGGGGCTCGCACACACGATCGTGTATCCCGCGGCGGGCAGGAGGGCCATGTACGGGGAGGGGTTGCGCTCGCGCAGCCGCTCGTAGACGGCGAGCGGGCTGGCGTCGGTCTCGACGGTGATCGAGTGTCCGAGCTGCACCTGGTAGATGTCGCCGAGACGGATGTGCTCGAGGCACTGCTCCCCGCGCGGCAGATACTCGGCCTCGGTGATGTCGTCGCTGATCGTGCGCGGCGCGGGCACGTCGGGGGCCGAGGACTCCTGGGCGGCGTCGGCGACAACGGCGAAGGCCCTGACGATCTGCTCGGCGTCGACGTCCTCCCAGGCCTCGGAGGTGACGACGGCCAGGTGGGCCGCGTCGGTGTCGAGGGTCACGAGCGCGTCGACGAGACCGAAGATCGCGTCCGGCGGGGTGTCGGGGAGGTCCACGATCGTCCGCGGCAGCCGCTCGACGTAGCGGGCGGCGTCGTAGCCGAAGACCGACAGCAGCGAGAGGGCCAGGTCCTCGCTCTCCTCGCCGGCTCCGCCGGCCTCGACCGGGCCGGCGGGGCGCAGGGCTTCGCCGATCGCCTGGGGGAGACGCCACATGGCGTCATCGTCGACCAGGTGCAGGGTGCCGTCGCGCTCGGTGACGGTCCCGGAGTCCCGCACGATCGCCTCGAGGCTGTCGCGGATCGCGTCGACGCCGCTGATGCGCACGATGCCGCGGGTCACGGTCACCTCGGCGCGCCCGGCCAGGCCGCACATCGAGAAGCGGCTGTCGGTGGTCGGGCCGCTGACGGACTCGAGCAGGAAAGCGCGCTCGACGCCGAAGGCGGCGCTCAGGGCGCGGTAGGCGGCGAGCGGCGTGACCGCGGGCAGGTCACGGCGCTGCACGCGGAGGGCGGGCGTCGCGGCGGCGGAGATGGAGGGCTCTGGAGGCACTGCGGTTCCTGTCCGGTCTGTGAGGGACACGGGAGGCTCGACGCGTCCGCCCGCACGTCCATTGTCCCAGCTCCCCGGGGAAGGCGGCCGACGGGTCCACCCGCGGCACGGCCGGCGGCGCTGCGGAGCGCGGATCGCCACCGGTCGGCGGCCGCCATCGGTCAGCCGTAGGTGTCGCGGGGGCCGCGCCAGGTGACGGTGCGTCGCCCCTTCTTCCACGACTGCGCGGCGGGCCCGGTCACCGTGAGCTCGGAGATCACGCTCGCGCCCACGTGCTCGTGGATCCGCGTGATGAGCTGGGGGGAGAGCATGCGCAACTGGGTCGCCCACGCCGAGGACGAGGCGCTCACGACGAGGATTCCGGCATCGAGCGTGACGGGTCGGCAGTGGGCGGCGATCTGTTCTCCCACGATCTCGTCCCATTCCTCGAGCACGCGCCCGGAGCTCATGCCCTCGCTCCAGCCGAGGCTGCCGAGCACGCGGCGCAGCACGGCCTCGATCCCCTGGGGGTCGCGCGGGTCGGGCCGGGCGCCCGAGTAGCCGGGGGCCGAGGCGGAGCGGTCGCGGACGTCACGCGCCTGGGTCTTCGCCGAGATCGGGAACAGCCCGCGATCGCGTGCGGCGGCGCGTGACTGGTTGACCGTGCGCCGGGCCAGCTCGAAGGGGTCGACGAGGTCGCGCGGCAGCTCCGCAGGATCCCACGAGGCCTCGTCGTCCTCCTCGGGGTGAGGCGCGTCCGCACGGTGATCCGTGGGGGCGACCTCCTCCTCGGTCGTCTCCGGGACAGGGGGAACGAACGGCGCGGCGTCATCGGCCTCCCGGTCCCGTCGCCAGGTGGAGAGGTCATAGGGGTTGAGCGAGGAGCGGGAGCGCTGAGGACGGCCGGTCACCATGACGCGGTCCCGGCGTCGTGGGCGTGACGGGACATCGTTCCCTCTCGGGGCACGGCGCTGCCGCGGGTCACGTCGACCACGTGGATCTCGCCCTCGAGCGAGTCGGGGATGTCGGAATCGTTCGCGGTCGTGATGAGCACCTGGTGGGCGTCGGTGACGATCCGGCCGAGGCGCTCACGGCGATGCGTGTCGAGCTCGCTGAACACGTCGTCGAGGATGAGGATCGGCTCGCCGTCGCCCAGGTCCCCCTCCTCGAGCCGCAGCAGGT
>DAMDHZ010000087.1:0-3035 GCA_032101665.1 Brachybacterium sp.
CCGTCTCGGCGCCGTCCTCGGTGACGAACACCTCGCCGTGCTGGAACGGGTTCATCGTGCCCGGATCGACGTTGAGGTAGGGGTCGAGCTTCTGCATCGTCACGTGCAGTCCCCGTGCTCTCAGCAGCATGCCCAGCGAGGAGGCGGTGAGCCCCTTGCCGAGCGAGGACACCACGCCGCCGGTCACGAAGATGTGCTTGGTGACACCGGGGTTGCGGAAGGGCTTGGTCGAGTTCACGGTGCGATCTGCCACGGACCCCCACCCTACCGGGGCGTGGGACGGGGGACCAGGACGACGCGCAGCTGTGTGGCCATGTCCTCGATCCCGGGCAGCTCGGCGGCGCGGGAGCGGGCAGCCGCCTCGGCGCGCGCCCGGGTCGCGGGATCGGCCAGCTCGAGGATCGCCGCGGCGAGCGCGGGCGCGTCGCCCACGGGGACGAGGCGCGCGGCGTCGCCCACGACGGACCGCGTGCCGCCCGCATCCGTCGCGACGATCGCCCGGCCGGCGTGCAGCGCCTCCTGGAGCGCGACGGGCTGGCCCTCCCAGAGGGCCGCGGAGACCACGAGGTCGCAGCCGGCCAGGAGCGCCGGGATGTCGTCACGATGCCCGAGCAGGTCCACCTCGAGCTGCTCGGTGGCGACGCGCGCGGCCAGCTCGGCACGCTGCGGGCCGTCACCGACCACTCGGATCCGGACCGCTCCGGGGTGCTCGCGCCGCAGCCGCGCGGCCGCGTCGAGGAGGGTGTGCAGCCCCTTCTGGGGTGCGAGCCGCGCGATCACGAGGACGTCGAGGCCGGGGTGCGCCTCGTCGTCCTCGGGCGCGGACGTCTTGGCGCCACCGGTGCTCGGCGGCTCGCCGGCGTGCATCGGCGGTGCGGCGTGGGCGGGCACCACGGCGAGCGCGACCTCGCGGGCCCCGGCCGCGCGCGCGTCCTCGACCAGGTCCGGGGAGACGGCCAGGACGGCGTCGGCGCGGCGCACGAGGATGTGCAGCAGGGCGGCGCCGACGGCGCGGGAGGCCGCCGAGCCCACGGTGCGGTTGTGCAGGGTCACGACGAGGCGCGGGCCCCGTCGCCCGCGGGCGAGGGCGGTCAGGGCTCCTGCGCGCAGGCCGTGGGCGTGCACAGCGCGGATGTCGTCGGCGCGGAGGGCCGCGCGCAGGGCGCGCAGGGCCCGGAGATCGGCGAGCGGGCGGGGATGCGGGCCGATCTCCGCCTCGGCGGTGCGGACGTCGAGCCCCGCCGCGCCCAGTGCGGCGATCTCGTCGCGCACGTGGGCGTGAAGCCCGCCGATCGCGAGGGGCTCGACGATCAGCACGGCGCCCTCTCCGGGCATGGGCCGGGACGTCACGGGGTGCTCACTGCTCGGGTCCGGCGGGGACGGGCGTGGCCGCGTCGGCCCGCGTCGGGGTGCGCCCCCGACGCAGCTGGCGAAGGGTCTCGCGGTCCCCGATGCCGAGGACGACGACGACCACGGCGAGGGCGGCGAGGCCGCCGACCACGCCGGCGAGGATCGTGAGCGGCATGTGGGCGCCGGCCCGCATGAGCGCTCGGCACGCGGTGTATCCCGCCACGGCGCCGAGCACGTAGGCGAGGACGGACAGGGCCGCGCCCCGGTACAGCCCGCGCCGCAGCGGACCCTGCCCGAGCACATCGCTCAGGCGGCTGAGTCCCACCAGCGCGGCCACGGACATGCCGAGTGCGATGCACAGGCCGAAGGCCGTGGACGCCTCGGCGGTGCGACGGGTCGGCGACGGCAGCACGATCAGGAGGATGAGCACGGCCGCGCACACCCAGCCGACCGAGCCCACGACGAGGGCGTCGCGGGCCCGCATGGCGGCCGACAGGATGCGGGTGGACTGGGTCGCGACCGCGTACGGGGCGAGCCCGAGCGAGAGGGCGGCGACGGTCGAGCCGACGCCCGTGGCCCCCGCGCGGTCGAGCAGGCGGAAGAACTGCTCGATGCCCGGGGCCGCGGCGAACAGCACCGCTCCCCCGGCGGCGGCGACCGCGACGACCGACCGCAGCGACATGGCCGCGGCGCGCGCGAAGCCGTCGGCGTCGCCCACCAGGCGCAGTTCCGACAGATGGGGGAACACGCTCGTGATGAGCGGGACCACGAGCACCGCGTAGGGCAGCAGGTAGACGGCCTGCGCGTACTGGAACACGGGAAGGGTGCCGGTCCCTCCGGCTCGCATGGCGAGCAGCAGGATGAGGGCGGAGGCGGCCTGCTGCGCGCCCACCGCGCCGAGCCCGGCGCCGGCCAGCCCCAGGGCCTGCCGGGCGGTGCCCTCGGGGAAGGTCAGGGTGGGGACCAGGCGGAGTCCCGCGCGGCGGGCGGGGATCACGAGCGGGAGGGCCATCACGAGCACGCCGGCGGTCGTGCCCCAGGCCAGCACGGCCTCGGTGGCCGACGAGATGGTGGTGACGGTCGCGACGGCGGGAGACAGCGCCGCGTACACGGCGTAGGAGGCCATCACGACGAGCGAGGACACGAGGGGCACGAGGGCGGGCCACAGGAACCGGCGGCGGGCCTGCAGGAAGGCGCCGAGCAGGACCGTGATCCCGTACAGCGGGATCTGTACGGCGAAGATGCGCAGCAGGCGGGCGCCGAGCACGACGGCGCCCGAGCCGCTCGCGTCGTCGTCCAGGACGAGGGTCGCGATCGGGGTCGCCAGTACAGCCACCCCGATCGCGAGCGGCACCGTGACCAGCAGCATCCAGCCCATCAGGGCGGAGATGACGCGCGAGGCCCGGCGGGCTCCGCTGCCGTCCTGGTCGTTCTCGATCAGCCCGGCGACCAGCGGGATGACGGCGCCGGCGAGGGCCCCGCCCGCGACCACCTCGAACAGGACGTTGGGCAGCAGGTTCGCGCTCGCGTAGGCGGTCCCGACGTCCCCGGCGCCGACCGTCGCACCGAAGACCAGGTAGCGGACGAAGCCGGCGATGCGGGCCGCGATGGTGACGACGAGGATGAGGCCCGCGGCGCGAGCGATGCCCCGGACGGTCGCGGACCCCCGGGGCCCGGCTGCTGTG
>DAMDHZ010000087.1:3045-9803 GCA_032101665.1 Brachybacterium sp.
GCTGCTGTGCTCATGCGGACCTCGTCTCCTCGGACCCGTCGCCGCGGCGGCCGATCCGGTCGAGGCGGTCCAGCCAGGAGGTGCGCGCGATCACGGCGCTGAAGGAGACACGTTCGCTCGCGAGTGTGAGCGCGACGACGCCCGCGAGCAGGACCAGGCGCCCCGTGGGAGTCGCCCGGCGGGCCGCGGCGGCGCCGACGGCGGCACCGAGCACGTTGGCGCCCGCGTCGCCGAGCATGCCGCGCTCGTCGAGGTCGGCGGGCAGGGCCGCGAGGGCGGGGAGCAGGGCGGCGAGCGCGAGGGTCCGGCCCGCGGAGACCCTCTCGGCCGCATCGCCGTCCCGGGCGGGCAGGGCCGCGAGCAGCGCGGCGGGCACGACCGCGGCCTTGAGGGCGCGGCCCGGGCGCAGGTCGAGGAGGTTGGC
This sequence comes from Brachybacterium sp., assembly GCA_032101665.1. Taxonomy (GTDB): domain Bacteria; phylum Actinomycetota; class Actinomycetes; order Actinomycetales; family Dermabacteraceae; genus Brachybacterium. The sequence goes on from DAMDHZ010000087.1 coordinate 3,470, forward strand.
GAGGTTCGCGCAGCCCGCCGCGAGCGCCGCGTCGACGAGCACCAGGCGGGGACGCTCGGAGCGGGCGGCACCGGCCAGACACAGAGCGGGGATGCCGACGAGCTTGGCGCCGCCAGTGGTCGGGCGGCCCGCGGCCAATGCCCGCAGATGCCCGCGCAACCCCTTGGCGACGGGTCCCCCGGCGCGCCGCTGGCGATGCTCGATGAGGTCGTCGGCCAGACCCAGCGCACCGATGCCGGCGAGCACGGCGGCGTCCGCGCGCCGGCCCGCGAGGGCGGCGAGAGCCGCGACCGCGCCGGAGACGGCGACGCCCTCGGCGAGGGTCACGGGGCGTCCGCGATAGTTGGTGCGCTCGAGCTCCTGGCGGAGCGCGGCGGCGGCCCGTCGAAGGCTCGTGCTCATCCCTGGCCGCCGTCCGATGCCGCCGGCGCGTCCCCGGTTCCGCCGCTGCCCGGGACGTTCTCGGGCAGGCGCGCCTGGGCACCCGCGCCCGTGCCGTAGTCGCCCGCGCCACCGGCGAACTGCTCGGCGAGCGCGAGCACGGCGACGGGCGGGCCGTCGGCGCGCTGGAGGCCGTCGGCGGTCGAGATGCTCGAGAAGCGCGATCCTCCGCGGGCGGTGCGGATGATGCCGGTGGTGTCGTCGGAGCCGGGCGTCGAGCCGGCCACGACGCTCGGGATCCGGTCGTCGACGATCGTGGTGAGGATCGCCGTCTGCGCGGTGTTGAGCAGCTGGGCGCGGGTGGCGGCCGCGGCGTCGTCGTCGCCCGAGTCGACGAGCTGGTCGGGGGCGGCGCTCGCGTAGACGAGGCCGTCGACGGGCCCGTCGAGCTGCCCGTCGACGGTGACGATCTGCGAGGAGACGAGGGCGTCGAGGGCGGCTGCGCGCTCGTCTCCGCCGAGCTCGTCCGAGGAGGCGGTGAGCACGGTGACCACCGCCGAGGACAGGCGCTGGGCGTCGTCGTCGCCGCTCAACTCGAGACCGGGGGTGGCGGTGCGGAGGGCCGCGAGGGCGGCGGCGCGGTCGGCGTCTCCCGCGGGATCCCACAGGGTGGTGCCGAGGGTCACGCGGACGGGCACGGCGCCGCCCGCGTCGGTCGCGAGCACGGAGAGCTGCTCGACGCTCGTGCGGGTCGAGGAGTCGTCGGTGATCACCGCGACGGAGCGTCCGGTCAGTGTGCCCGCGACCAGGGTGGGCGCGGTCTGGGTGATGTAGGTGCCGAGCTGGTCGTTGGCCGCGGTGAGGTTGTCGTTGTCGGTGCGCAGCGAATCCTTCTCGGTGCGCAACTGCTCGACCTGGCCGGCGAGCTGGGTGCCGAGGGACTCGCGCAGCGGGCCGGCGCCCAGCACGATCCCGACGGCGAGGGCGAGGAACACCGAGATCAGCGAGACGAGGTGATAGCGGAAGTCGATCACGAGAGGGCACTCTCCCCGGAGGATTCGGGATAGGCGGCGAACAGGGCGGTGAACCAGGACAGCAGGTCGTCCAGGCGGGCGCCGACGATCTGGAACAGGGCCTGCCCGCCGGGGGTGGCCCACAGCGCGACGCCGAGCGCGAGGATTCCCGCGACCGCGAGCAGCACCAGCTGGGCGGTGGAGATCCGTTGACGATACAGGCGCGAGACGCCCTTGGCGTCGACGAGCTTCGAGCCCACCCGCAGGCGGGTCAGGAAGGTCGAGGACATGCCGGCGCGGCCCTTGTCGAGGAACTCCTCGAGGGTGCCGTGGGTGCCGACGGCCACGATCACGCTCGCGCCCTTCTCGTCGGCCAGCAGCATGGCGATGTCCTCGCTCGTGCCCGAGGCGGGGAAGGTGACGGCGCCCTCGCCGAGTCCGAGCTCCTGCAGCCGCTCGAGGCCGGGGGCGCGGCCGTCGCGATAGGCGTGGACGACGAGCTCGGCGCCGCTGCGCAGGGTCCGGTCGGTCACCGAGTCCATGTCCCCGATGATCATGTCGAGGTGGTAGCCGGCCTCGAGCACGGCGTCGGCGCCGCCGTCGACGCCGATGATGACGGGGCGGTTCTCGCGGATGAAGGGCCGCAGGGTCTGCAGATCCTCCTTGTAGTGATAGCCGCGCACGACGATCAGCACCGACCGGGCATGCATGTCGGTACGCACCTCGGGGGTGCCGATCCCGTCGAGCAGGAGGTCCCGCTCGCGCAGCATGTACTGCATCGTGTTCTCCGCGAACAGCTCGAGCTGGGCGGACAGTCCCTCACGGGCGGCCTCGAGGGCGACGGCCACGCGGGCGGCGTCCATCACGGCGCCCCGGGCGACCGGCCGGCCGCCCACGGCGACGGCGCCGTCCTCGTCGACGGCGAGGCGCTGACCCTCGACCAGCTCGGTCATGATGTCCGCGCCGAGATCGTCGACGAGCAGGATGCCGGCCTCGGCGAGGATCCGGGGGCCCGCGTTGGGATAGCGGCCCGAGATCGAGCGGGCGGCGTTGAGCACGGCGGCGGGGTGCTTCTCGACGAGCGCCTCCGCGGCGACGCGGTCGATGTCCTCGTGGTCGATGACGGCCACGTCCCCCGCGACGAGACGTTTGGTGAGGTCCTTGGTGCGGCGCCCGATCCTGGCGGGGCCCTGGATGATCCGGGTCAACGCGTCGTCTCCGCCGTCGCGTCGGCGAGCAGCTCCTCGGCGTGGGCGCGGGCGACCTCGGAGGCGTCGTCCCCCGCGAGCATGCGGGCCAGCTCCCTCACGCGGCCGGCGCGGTCGAGGGCCTCGACGGTCGAGCTCGTGGTGCCGTCGTCGGCCTGCTTGACGATCCGCAGGTGGGTGGAGGCGTGGGCGGCGACCTGGGGCAGGTGGGTCACGACGATGACCTGGGCGTGGCGGGCCAGGCGGGCGAGCCGCTGGCCGACCGCGAGCGCGGCGCGGCCGCCGATGCCGGCATCGATCTCGTCGAACACGAAGACGGGCGCGGCGAGCTCGTCGTCGCGCGAGGAGGCGAGCGCGACCTCGAGGGCGAGCATCACGCGGGAGAGCTCGCCGCCGGAGGCGGCCGTCGCGACGGGCATGTGCTCGGCGCCGGGATGGGGAGCCAGGAGGATCCGCACGCCGTCACGGCCGTGGACCCGGGGTGCGGCGGGCGCCACCTCGACCCGCAGCGAGGCACCGGGCATTTCGAGGTGCCCGAGCTCGCGCTGGACGGCGTCGGCCAGCCGGTCCGCTGCCGCGGTGCGCGCACTCGTGAGCTCCCCGGCGACCTGCTCGAGCCGCGGCTCGAGCTCGGCGAGCTCGTGCTCGACGGTCTCGAGCCGATCCTGCGCGCCCTCGAAACGGTCGAGGTCCGCCGCGGCAGTCCGGGATGCCTCGAGCAGGTCCGCCACGTCGTCCCCGGCGCCGAGGACGGGACCGAGGTCGCGGACCGCCACGGTGAGCTCGTGAAGGCGCTCATTGGCCGCGTCGAGACGACCCGGGGAGGCGTCGATCCCGTCGGCGTACCGCCCCAGGTCGGCGGCGATGTCCGAGAGGTCGAGGCGGGCGGCGTCGAGCCGCTCGGCGAGGGGTCGGAGCTCGGGATCGGTGCGGGAGGCCGCGTGCACGGCGTCGGCGGCGACGTCGACGAGGGAGGCGGCGGAGGGGGCGTCGTCCCCGACCAGCGCGAGGGAGCCGCGCTCGGCATCGGCGCGCAGGTCGACGGCGTGGGCGAGCCGGTCGAGCTCCGCCCGCAGATCGTCGTCCTCTCCGGGACGGGTGTCGAGCGCCTCGAGACGCTCGAGGGCGCTCGTGAGCGCGTCCGCGCGCCGGTCGCGCTCCTCGAGCAGCTCGGCGAGCTGCCGCTGCTCTCTCCGCAGCGCCTCGCGCGCGCTCCACAGCTCGCGGTGGCCCTCCACGAGATCGGCGACGGGCACGCCCGCGTAGGCGTCGAGGGCCTCGCGTTGCGCGTCCGGATCGCGCAGGCGCTGCTGGTCGGACTGCCCGTGCACGGTGACGGCGGAGCCGACCAGACGGGCGAGAGTGCCGATCGGGACGGGCACGCCGCCGATCTGGGCGCGCGAGCGTCCGTCGCGCGTGGTGCGGCGCACGATGAGCACCTCGCCGTCGTCCTCCTCGGCCCCGAGCTCGTCGAGCTCGGCGGCCAGCGCGCCGTGGCCCTCGAGGAGGAGCGTGCCGTCGACCGTGCTCGCGGCGCCCGCGCGGCGCGAGTCGAGACGCCCGCCGAGCAGGAGCGAGAGCCCGGTGACGACCATGGTCTTGCCGGCGCCGGTCTCGCCCGTCAGGGCGGTGAAGCCGGGGCCGAACTCCAGCAGGGCGTCGTCGATCACGCCGATGTGCCGGATCCTCAGCGTGGAGAGCATCAGGACTCCTGGGCGTCCCGCCCTCGCCAGCCGACGACGGGCAGCCGGAACTTCTCCACGAGTCGGTCGGCGAACGGCGTGGGGGCGAGCCGTGCGAGCCGGACGGACTTCGGGGACAGGCGCGCCTCGAGACGCATGCCGGGCAGGACGTCCATCGGGCGTCGGCCGTCGAGGGTCAGCACGGCGGGCTCGCGGTTGTCGGTCACGAGCTCGACGGCGGCCAGGGACGAGCGGCCGAGCACGAGGGGGCGCGCGAACAGGGCGTGCGCGGCGAGAGGGACGATCAAGAAGGCGTCGACCTCGGGCCAGACCACGGGGCCGCCGGCGCTGAAGGCATAGGCGGTCGAGCCGGTCGAGGTCGACAGCAGCACGCCGTCGCAGCCGAAGGAGGACACGGGTCGTTCGTCGATCTCGAGGACCACGTTGATCATCTTCTGGCGGTCGGCCTTCTCGAGGGAGGCCTCGTTGAGCGCCCAGTCGGTGCGCAGCAGCGTCTGCTCGCGGTCGAAGACGGCGATGTCGAGCGTCGAGCGCTCCTCGATCTGGTAGTCGCCGTCGAGCAGCCGGCGCACGGTGTCGGACAGGTCCGCGACCTCGCTCTCGGCGAGGAATCCGACGTGTCCGAGGTTGACGCCGTGCAGGGGGACGCCGGCGTCGCGCACGACCTCGAGGGCCCGCAGGATCGTGCCGTCGCCGCCCAGGACGATGCCGAGCTCGACCATGTCGGCGGCGGAGACGGCGTCGACGACGTCCACCCGGTCCGAGCCGATGCGCTCGAGGAGCCCGGGAGGCACGAGCCGCTGGTCGGCGTCGCGGATCTCGTCGACCTGGTCGTCCACGACGACGCCGCGCACTCCGCGCCGCTCCATCTCGTCGAGAACGGTGAGCATGGCGCTCAGCGCCGTGTCCCGTCCCGTGTGCACGTAGAGCAGGAACCGTCTCATGGTCGCAGGTCCTCCTCGAGAGGGCGGGGTGTCGGAGCGGGGTCGGGGCGCGGGCCCGTCGCGCGCTCGATCATGTCACAGGCGTCCGCGCCGAGCGTGCAGGACCGCCCCGTGTGGCGCAGGCGGAGGAAGTACTCGGTGTTGCCGTCCTGACCGGGCAGCTCGCTGCGCTCGGCTCCTTCGACCCGCAGCCCGTGCTCGCCCCCGGCTCGGGCCACGCCGAGCACGGCCTCGCGCCGGTGGCGGGGGTCGCGGACGACGCCGCCGCGGGGCAGGCGCCCGCGCCCCACCTCGAACTGGGGCTTGACCATGACGAGCAGGTGTCCGTCCACGGCGGTCGCGCGCGCGAGGTCGGCGATCACGGCGGTCAGGGAGATGAAGGAGAGGTCGGCGACCGTGAGGTCGACGGGCCCGCCGATCTCGCGGGGGTCGAGGCCGCGGATGCTCATGGCGTCGTGGATGTCGACCCGCGGATCGGCTGCGAGGTGCGGCGCGAGCTGGCCCGTGCCGATGTCGACGGCGGCGACACGAGCCGCACCGCGGCGCACGAGCACGTCGGTGAATCCGCCCGTCGAGGCGCCTGCGTCGAGACAGCGCAGCCCGGCGGGATCCAGTGCGAGCGCGTCGAGCGCGCCGGCGAGCTTGTGGGCCGCGCGGGAGGCGTACTCGACACCGTCCGGGACATCGACGACTCCGACGACCGCGCCGTCGACGACCGGAGCGGCCGGCTTGGCGGCGGCCGCGCCGTCGATACGGGCGCGCCCCTCCTGGATGATCCGGCGTGCGTGCGTGCGCGACCGGGCCAGACCGGCGTCGACCAGGGCGAGGTCGAGGCGGCGCGTCACGAGGCCGCGAGCGCCGCGTCCCGTCCGTCCGCGTCGAGCAGACGGCCCTCCCACGGGGTATCGGGACAGTGCGCGGCGACGAGCGCGAGGGCCGCCCGGATCGTGCGCAGATCGGCGGTGTCACCGTGCAGGGCGATGTCCCCGTCCTGCCAGCGCGCGCTGACGGGTCCGCAGCGGGCGCGGCCGCCATCGACGACCGCGGCCGGGCAAGGGGCGTCCAGGGCCGTCAGGTCGGCGTGG
>DAMDHZ010000087.1:9813-12314 GCA_032101665.1 Brachybacterium sp.
CTGCTGGGGGACGGCATGGAGGGCCTCGAGCACGGTGGACACGCCCGTCAGGACCAGCAGGGTGTCGATGCCGGCGCGGTTGCCGCCCTCGATGTCGGTGTCGAGGCGGTCGCCCACGACGAGCGGCGAGGCCGCACCGATCTGCCGGGCCGCGAGCTCGAACATGCCCGGCTCCGGTTTGCCGGCGACCTCGGGCTCGAGACCGGTCGCATGCCGCACGGCCGCGACGAGCGCGCCGTTGCCCGGGGCGAGACCCTTCTCGGTGGGGAGGGTCGCGTCGGTGTTGGTCGCCATCCAGCGGGCACCGCGACGCAGCGCGTAGGCGCCTTCGGCGAGCTGCTGCCAGCCCACGGAGGGAGACCAGCCCTGGACGACGGCCACGACGTCCTCGTCGTCCTCGGCCACGGGCGTCAGTCCGACGGTACGGATCTCGGCCGCGAGGCTGGGACCCCCGATGACGAGCACGGACGCTCCCTGGTCGAGGTCCTCGGCGAGCAGCCGGGCGGCGATCTGCGGGGAGGTGACGATCTCGTCCTCGGCGGCGGTGACGCCGACCGCCGCGAGATGGGAGACGACCTGCTCGGGCGTGCGGGAGGCGTTGTTGGTCGCGAAGACGATGCTGCGCCCCTTCGCGCGGGCGCCGTCGACGCCGTCCGCGGCGCCCGGGATCGGGCGGGCGCCGTTCATGAGGGTGCCGTCGAGATCCAGCAGGAGCGCGTCGTAGCGGTCGAGCAGGGACAGGTCGGGACGGCGGATCATGCGCGCTCCTCCTCGACGGACTCGGCCGCCGCGGTGTCGTCCGTCTCGGCCGCCGCGTCGGTGTCCGCCGCCGTCTCGGGCTGCACGGGACCGTGGTCGTCGCCCGCGGGCGTCCCGGCCCCCTCGGGTCCGTCGCCGTGCTCGGGCTCAGAACTCTCGGGCTCGCCGCTGTCCGCGGTCTCGGAGTCCTCGTCGCGGTGCCGCGGCTCCTCGTCCTCGGGGGCCGACTCCTCGGCCTCACGGTCGCCGTCCTCGGGCTCGGAGTCCTCGTCGGACTGCTCGAGGTCCACGAAGGCGTCGATGACCGTCACCTGCTCGTCGTCCTCCCAGGAGGGATCCTCCGGGACAGGTGCGGGGCGCCCGAGGCGTTCCGCGGCGTCGGTGAGCAGCTCGGCGTCGGTGTCGGCCGCGAGGGTCAGCCACCGGTGCGCCTCCTCCGACCGACCGGCCTGCTCGAGCAGATCGGCGTAGGCGACCCACAGGCGTACCTGCCACGTGTCGTCGACCTTCTGACGCAGGGCGGGCACTTCGAGGGACGCGAGCGCCGTGGAGATGTCACCGGTGTCGGCGTAGGCGCCGGCGACGACGATCATCATCTCGATGGTGGGGATGGCGTCGAGCTTCTCCGCCTCGGGCGAGGCGGCGAGATCGAGAGCCTTCTCGGGACGTCCGAGGCCGCGCTCGCAGTCGGCGATCATCGGCAGCAGGTCGTAGCGTCCCGTGATGCGCACGGCCGTGCGCAGCTCCTTGAGCGCCGTCGCGTAGTCGCCAGCTCGGTAGGCCGTGATGCCGTAGGTCTCCCGGACCACTCCGACCCGTCCGCCCCGGCGGGCGGCGAAGCGTGCATGGGCGACGGCGGTCTCGGGATCGTCCTCGACGAGGGCGCCGGCCGCGACGAGGTGGCGAGCCACCCGCTGCGCGGTCTCCTTGGAGAGGCTGCGGAGCTCCTCATGGGCGTCGCGGTCGAGTTCACGGCCGGTGATCGCCTCAGGGATCTCGGGTTCCTCGACCCACGCGCTGCGGCGCTCCTGGCCGGGGCGCGAGGGCCGCTCGCCACGGCGCTCGGCGTCCTTCCACGGCGAGCCCGGCGGGCGCCCGCCGTCACGACGCGGACGATCACCGTACGAACGCTCCCCGTCACGACGCGGACGGTCGTCGGACCGCCGGTCCCCGTCACGCGGCGGGCGCGAGCCGTAGGAGCGGTCGCCATCGCGACGGGGGCGGTCGAAGGAAGGACGATCCCCGTCACGCCGGGAGCGACCGCCGGATCGAGCCTGCTCGTCGCGACCGGGCCGATCGGAGAACCGACGGTCGCCGTCACGGCGGGGACGATCGTCGAAGGATCGGCTCCCCTCGCGACGCGTGGGGCCGTCGGGATTGCGGTCCCCGTCGCGGCGGGGACGTCGATCCCCGGAGCGGTCATCCGTGCGATCAGGCCGAGAACCACCGTCCCGGCGGGGCCGCGAGCTGCCGCAGCGCGCGGCGTCACGACGCGGACGCTCGTCATCCCGGTTCCGATCGGAGCGGTCCTGGCGATACGGGCGGGAGCCCCCGGCCGATCGCGCTCCGTCGCGCTGGCGGCCGCCTGCACCTCCCTGATGATGGGCACTGCCGGAGCGCTCTCCGCGTGCATCGCGGGAACCGTGGCGATCCCGGTTGTCCATCTCTGTGCCCCTGTTCATGGTGTGTGTACGGCTCAGCCGCCGTGTCTCCAGCTCATCCCCACGGTAGGGCACCCGTGC
>DAMDHZ010000088.1:0-8000 GCA_032101665.1 Brachybacterium sp.
AGCTGGACCTGGGTGCTCGCCGCTCCCGGAGGCCATCTGTCGACCCCTGCCGTCTACGGACGCTTCGACGAGTTCGTGCTCGAGCACGGCCGCGAGATCCCGCCCGTGCCCGACCCCGACCCCGTCCAGCTGCAGGCCCTGCGCAGCGGCGACATCACCCTGCTGGGGCAGACCCTGCACAACGACCTGCAGGCCGCGGCCTTCGCCCTGCACGCCGGGCTCGAGCCGGTGATCGCGCTCGCCGAGACCTCGGGCGCGAGCGGTGCGATCGTCTCCGGCTCCGGGCCCACCGTCGCGGTCCTCGTCGAGGATCGGGCGCATGCCCACGAGCTGCGCGAGATGCTGCTGGCGTCCGGGCTGATCGTGGAGTGCCACGTCGCCGAGGGCTCCGTACCGGGCGCCCGCGTGCTCGAGGAGGCGTAGGGACCGAGGTCCCGGCTTCCGACGGTGAGCGGGATGCTACGCTCGCCGCGAACGATCTCGTTCACAGGTTTGTCACTCCCCGTCGAACACGGTCCTCCGGACCGCGGGAGGGGAGGCAAGACCTGGGTCGCGCCCCGCGCTCGACCCAGGTCTTTTTTCATGCCTGGAACGCGGTCGTGGCAGGAGTTCCGTTCCCAGGAAGGATGCGAGGACGCATCATGACCACACCCTCATCGGGCCCCGAGTCCCTCGCCGAGGACATCGTCCGCGGCGTCGGCGGTCCCGGAAACATCGAGAGTCTCACCCACTGCGCCACCCGTCTGCGCTTCCAGCTGCACGACGGCGACCAGGTCGACAAGGCCGCGCTCGACGCCCTCCCCGGCGTCATGGGCACCGTCCCCCAGGCCGGGGACCGCTTCCAGGTCGTCATCGGCGGCGCCGTCGCGGGCGTCTACTCCACGATCATGAACCTCCCGTCCATGGCGGGGACGGGCGCTCCCAGGGCCAAGTCGGACGCCGAGGTCAAGGCCGAGATCCGCGCCAAGGGGCGCGGGAGGTTCGCGTGGGTCGACAGCTTCTTCGAGTACCTGTCGGACTCGTTCCGCCCGCTCCTGGGCGTGCTGCTCGGCGCCTCGCTCATCATCGCCATCGCCTCGATCCTCGACGCGTTCGGCGTGATCGACTTCCGTGCGGCCGACAAATCGGCCACGTGGGTGTTCGTCGACGCCATGTGGCGCTCGGTGCTCTACTTCCTGCCGATCATGGTCGCCTACAACGCGGCCAAGAAGCTCGCGATCGACCCGTGGCTCGGCGCCGCCGTGATGGCCGCCGTGATGACGCCCAACTACGTCGGCATGCTCAACGCCGACTCCGGGATCCCCGGGGTCGAGTGCACGACCAACGCGACGCTCGGCACCCAGCAGTGCGTCGCGAGCGTCTTCGGGCTGCCCATGCAGCTCAACGACTACGGCGGCCAGGTGTTCGTGCCGCTCATCATGGTCGCGGTGCTCGCCCTCGTCTACAAGGTCCTGCAGCGGATCTTCCCCGAGAACGTGCAGCTCGTGTTCGTGCCGTTCTTCTCGATGCTCATCATGATCCCGGTGACCGCGTTCCTCATCGGCCCGCTCGGGATCTGGCTCGGCAACGGCCTCGGCGTCGGGCTCGCGTGGATGAACTCGCACGCGCCGATCGTGTTCGCGATCATCATCCCGCTCATCTACCCCTTCCTCGTGCCGCTGGGCCTGCACTGGCCGCTCAATGCGCTCATGCTGGCCAACATCAACACCCTCGGCTACGACTTCATCCAGGGCCCCATGGGCACGTGGAACTTCGCCTGCTTCGGCGCGACCGCGGGCGTGCTGCTGCTGTCGATCCGTCACCGCGAGAAGATCATGCGGCAGACGGCCACCGGCGCACTCGCCGCGGGTCTGCTCGGCGGCATCTCCGAGCCGTCGCTCTACGGCATCCACCTGCGCTTCCGTCGCATCTACCCGCGCATGCTGGTCGGCTGCCTCGTGGGCGGTCTGATCGTCGGCCTGCTGGGCGGTGTGAACGCAGGTGCGTTCGCCTTCACCTCGCTGCTGACGATCCCGGTGTTCTCGCCGATCCCGATCTACGTCATCGCGATCGCGGCGGCCTTCGTGGTCGCCATGGTGCTCGTGTACTTCTCGGACTACCTGTCGCCGGCCGAGCGCGCCGAGGCCAACGCCCAGCGCGACGTCGAGGAGGCCGCCGCGCACGCGACCACCGCCCCGATCGCCGAGCGGGCCGAGGAGCCCGTCCTCGTGGGCGCCGCGGCGGCCACGTCCTCGGGCACGGCGGGCGAGGCCCGCGGTGCCCGGGCGGCGGACCTGCCCGAGCGTCCCGTCCCGGCGGGGCCGGCCGAAGAGGTCCTCGCGCCCGTGACCGGGCACGTCGTCTCCCTCGACGAGGTCGACGACCCGGTCTTCACGTCCCGCGCCCTGGGCGAGGGGGTCGGGATCGAGCCCGCCGACAGCCATGTCGTCGCCCCGGTCGACGGCGAGCTGATCTCGGTCGCCGAGACCGGTCACGCCTTCGGCATCCGCACGGCCGATGGGATCGAGGTGCTCATCCACATCGGCATCGACACGGTGCAGATGAAGGGGGAGGGATTCGACGTGCGGGTCTCCGCCGGCCAGCACGTCACGCGCGGAGAGCTGCTCGCCGACGTCGACCTGTCGGCGATCGCGTCGGCCGGTTACGCGACCGTGACGCTCATGACGATCACCAACACCGCGGCGTTCACCTCCGTGGAACCCCGCGTGGGCCACAACGTCACCGCGGGCGAGCCCGTGATCGACGTGCGGCGCTGACGACACCCGTCATCCGACGGTGCGTGCGCGACCCGGTCCCTGGGTCGCGCACGCACCATCGCCGATCGCGGGGACAATGACAGCGACGAGGCGACCGGGAGGGGGTCACGACGATGAAGGTGCTGCGGGTGCTCAACAACAACATCGTGCTCTCGTGCGACGACAGCGGCCAGGAGGTCATCCTCACCGGTCGCGGCATCGGCTTCCGCGCCCACCCGGGCCAGGAGGTCGACCCCGAGGCGATCGTCCGCGTCTTCGTCCCCGCCGGCGGGCGGGACCCCGACCATCTGGCGGAGCTGCTCGCCGCGATCGACCAGGACGTCCTGCGCGCCGTGGTCATCGCGCTCGCGGAGGTGGGCATCGAGGGCCGCGAGTCCCATCGCCCCACGCTCGCGATCGCGGTCGCCGACCACGTCGCGGGGGCGCTCGAGCGCTCCCGGCGCGGCGTGAGCGTCGAGTACCCGTTGCGGGCCGAGGTGCAGACCCTGTACGCGGCGGAGTACGCCCAGGCGATGCGGCTGCTCGAGGCGATCAACGCGCGCATCGACCCCGCACTCGACGTCTCCGAAGCGACCGCGCTCGCGCTGCACCTGGTCAACGCGGGCTTCGCCACGGGCGACCTCGCCTTCACCTACACCATGACCGGCATCATCCAGCAGATGCTCGCCGTGGTCGTCGAGCGCTTCGGCCTCGACCTCGACCGCGCCTCGATGAGCGCAGGGCGTTTCATCACGCACGTGCGCTACCTGTTCGTGCGGATCCATCAGCACCGTCAGCTCGACGAGCAGGACTCCGCGATCGGCCAGAGCATCCGCGAGCACTACCCCGAGGCGACCCGCACGGCCCGCCAGCTCGCGACCATCGCCGAGCTGCGTCTGGGAGCGACCCTCACGGCGGACGAGGTCTCCTACCTCGCCCTCCACGTCGCCCGCATGACCATGGAGGCCGAGGCCGGGCGGTGAGGCGGCGTGAGGACGCGGTGCACCGGCCGGCCACGCCTCCACCCCGTGTCATGAGAGCGATTCTCACGACGATATAGTGAGCTCCGCGCGGCGGGCGGTCCGCCGTCTGCGCGAGGAGGGTGCTCGTGAGCGATGACGCCTACGCCGTGACGTCCGGCGCCTACGACCTGTTCGCGGGGCCGGCGCGAGCGGTGCAGCTGGCCGCGCTCGACGAGGTGCTCACGCTCCTGCGACCCGAGGCGGGCCCGATCCTGGACATCGGCGCCGGCTCCGGCGCCCTCACGGTGGCCCTGCTCGAGCGCCTGCCGTCCGCGCGCGTCCTCGCGATCGAGCCCAGCTTCGCGATGCGCGCGCTCGCACTGTCCCGTCTCGCCGCTCACCCCGTGTGGTTCGAGCGCGTCACCGTGCGGCCCGAGGACTTCTTCGCCACGGCCCTGCCCGATCGCATCGGCGGAGCGCTCCTGCTCGGCGTGCTCGGCCACTTCGACCCGGGGGAGCGCGCGGCGGTGCTCGCCGAGCTCGCGACGCGCCTGCCCGGCGGTGGCGCGGCCCTGCTCGACCTGCAAGCCCCCGAGCGGCCGTGCCGGGTCGAGGCGTACGAGTTCACGGTCGCGCGGATCGGCGCGATCACCTATCGCGGGATCGCCGAGGCGTGGCCGCGCGGTGAGGAGCTCATGCGCTGGCGCATGACGTACCTGAGCCTCGAGGGCGAGAGAGTGCTCACGGAGGACACGCACGAGTTCCTCTTCCGCCATCCGGCGCCGAGCACGGTCGCAGCCGAGGCCGCACAGGTCGGCCTCGCGCTCGACCCGATCGGCGACGACCTGCACTGGATCCTGCACCGCCCCTGAGTCGCGGTCGCGGCCGGGGACGACGACGGGGAGGTGCGAGTTCTCGCGCCTCCCCGTCATCGGTCGGTCGAACGGTGGTCGTCCGATCAGTGCTCGTCGTAGTGGTCGCCGTGCAGGGCGTGCCGATGGCCGTCGTGCACGTAGTCCACGTGCCCGTCGTGCTCGACCGTCTCGTGACCGCAGTCCTCGCCGTGGGCGTGTTCGGCGGCCGTGTGCTCGGCGACGGACTCGTGCTCGTCGTAGTGGTCGCCGTGCAGGGCGTGCCGATGGCCGTCGTGCACGTAGTCCACGTGCCCGTCGTGCTCGACCGTCTCGTGACCGCAGTCCTCGCCGTGGGCGTGTTCGGCGGCCGTGTGCTCGGCGACGGACTCGTGCTCGTCGTAGTGGTCGCCGTGCAGGGCGTGGTGGTGGGTGCCGTGCACGTAGTCGACATGGTCGCCGTGCTGCACGGTCTCATGGCCGCAGCCCTCGCCGTGGGTGTGCTCCGCGGTGGTGTGCTCGGCGTGGACGTCGTTGCTGCTCATGATGTCTCCTGAGGGTGCTGTGAGGTGTACTGCCCGTCCGTGGGCTGATCCGCGGACGGCTCCTGGACATGGGCCAGGGCGTCGGCGACGACGTGAGCCACGTGGACGTCTGCCACGTGGTACGTCACCTCCTTGCCCGTGCGGCTCGCGGACACGAGGCCCGCCTGCCGCAGGGTGCGCAGGTGTTGGGAGACGAGCGGCTGCGACATCTCCGCCGTCTCGGCGAGCGCCCCGACGGTGCGGGGTGCGCTGCCGAGGAGGCGCAGCAGTCTCAGCCTCGACTCGCTGCCGAGCACCTTGAACAGCTGTGCCGCCTCGGCGAGTCCCGGCTCCAGGTCCATGCCTCCACCTCACCACATACATAAACAGATTGCAATACGACCAAGGGTGTTGTGTCAGGATCTACTCGCCGGCGCCCGTCGTCCGCTGTGGCACCGCCGGGGCTGCCGCCCCCTCCTGGCGCCCATGCTGCGCGAGAGCCGGGCGGTGCAGGAACAGCACCGTGACCACGCCGAGCACCATGACGCCTGCAGGCAGGAGCAGCGTCTGGGCCATGGCGGTCGAGAAGCGGTCGACGACGACGGCGGGGAGCTGGCCGGCCGAGAAGTCCCCGGACGTCCCGCCGGTGCCGGGCAGATGTGCCTCGAGCCGGTTCTGCATGAAGGCGGCGATGGCGGCCGAGCCGAGCACCGAGCCGATGGTGCGCGTCGTGTTGTAGATGCCCGAACCGGCCCCGGCCTGACGCGGTGAGAGACCGCGGGTCGCGGTGGTCGCGAGCGGCCCCCACATGCCGGCGTTGCCGACACCCATCACCGCCGAGGGCAGCAGGAACATCCAGATCGGCGTCTCGGTGTCCATGAGCGAGGAGTACCAGAGCAGGGAGACGGCCACGAGCAGCAGTCCCGGCACGAGCAGCGCCCGCGGATCGATGCGGTCCAGCAGGCGCCCGGCAAACGGCGCGAGCACTCCCGAGATGACCGCCATGGGCACCATCAGCAGCGCCGACTGGGTGGGGGACAGGCCGCGCGCGAGCTGGATGAAGAACATGAGCGGCAGCGTCATGCTGGTCACCGTGAAGCCCACGGTCGTGATGGCGAGGTTGGCGACGGAGAAGTTGCGGTCGCGGAACAGGGCGAGCGGCACGAGCGGCTCGCTGCGGGTGCGTGCCTGCTGGAGCACGAACACCACGAGCACGACGACGCCCGCGATGATGAGCGACCACACCGAGATCGGGCCCCGGATCTGTCCCCAGTCGTACGTCGAGCCCTCCTGGAGCCCGAAGACGATCAGGAACAGCGCGAGGGCGCTCAGCACGACGCCGAGGAGGTCGAAGCGGTGCTCGTGGGTCTCGAGCCGGGGAACGAGGATCCACGCGAGCACGAAGCCGATCACGCCGACCGGCACGTTGATGAAGAAGATCCACTCCCATCCGAGCCCGTCGACGAGCAGGCCGCCGGCGAGCGGACCCACGAGCGTCGCGACGCCCGCGGTCGCGCCCCACAGGCCCATCGCGGCGCCGCGCTGGCCGGCCGGGAAGGTGCGCGTGATGACGGCCATGGTCTGCGGGGTCACGAGGGCGGCGCCGAGCCCCTGGACGGCCCGCATCGCGATGAGCGCGCCGAGGGAGCCGGAGAGGCCGCAGCCGACCGAGGCGAGGGTGAACACGGCCAGGCCGGTCAGGTAGATGGTGCGCGGGCCGAAGCGGTCACCCAGACGGCCCGTGACGAGCAGCGGCACGGCGTAGGTGAGCAGGTAGGCGCTCGTCACCCACACCACGTTGTCGAGGTTGTCGGTGTGGGGGTCGAGGGCGGCCTTGATCGCAGGGTTGGCGACCGACACGATCGTCGTGTCGACCAGGATCATGAAGAAGCCGATGACCATCGCCTAGAGGGCGGGCCACGGGCTGCGGGGTGCGGAGTGCGGGCTCATGGTGGTGCTGCCTTTCATCGGGCGCGACGGCCAGGGGTGGGGGAGTCGTCTCCCACCCAGGGGGACTCGGGAGCGGAGAAGCGGGCGAGGGTGCGGTCGAGCCAGCGCAGCTCGGCATCGAGCAGCTCGGTCTGTCGGTCGGCGTCGACGAGGTACTGCTCGGGCACGGCGCGACCGCGCGCGTCCTCGAGGGTGGAGCGGTAGTCCTCGCGCTCGGTCGCGAGCAGCTCGCGGCGAACGGTGAGCAGGGCGAGGGCTTCGGCGCGCGGGAGGTTGTGCGCCTCGGCCAGGGCGAGGCGGAAGCTCCCCGCGGTATCGACCCGGGGGAGCTCGCTGCGGACCCACTCGATGATGGCGCCCTGACCCCGGTCGAGCAGGGTGTAGGTGGTGCGCTCGGGCCGGTTGCCCTCCCGCTCGACGCCGACCTCGGCGATGAGCTCCTGGCGTTCGAGTCGCGCGACCGTGTGGTACAGCGTGCCCTTGGTGACGGGGACGACGCGGTCGCGGCCGCGCTCGAGCAGGAGGCGCAGCATCTCGTAGGGATGCATGTCGCTCTCGCGCAGGAGGGCGAGCACGGTCACGCTGAGCGGCGTGAGCTTCACGGGCCGAGGAGCCATCTGGTAGTCCACTTCTACTAGTCCGTGTGGACTATAGCAACGTGGCACTCTCGGGCTGCGCACTGCACGGTGTGACGTTCAGCGCCGCGGACGCGGACGGGCGCGCGGACGAGGGGCGGTCGCCGATCACGGCGGCCGCTGCCTCGCGGCGCTGCGCCTCAGGCGACCGAGGCGCGGTGGATGGACTCGATCGAGGCGTCGAGGGTGCGGTCGAACTCCTCGGCGGACTGCTGTGCGGTCAGCCCGTCGAGCAGGGCGCGGCTGAAGCTCGCGATGAGCCCCGGATTCCGTGCGAGCAGGGCATTGGCATGGTCGCGGTCGTAGCCGCCCGAGAGCGCGACGACCCGGGCCACGTTCGGAT
>DAMDHZ010000088.1:8010-12056 GCA_032101665.1 Brachybacterium sp.
ATGCGCGATGAGGTCGGTGTAGAAGCCGTCGACCGCGGGCAGTGTGACCTTGAGGGCGATGCGGCGCTCGCCGAGGTCGGCCAGATGCTCGAGCAGCCGTGCCGCGAGCATGGTCTCCGCCTCCGCCTTGTCCGGCGCGGCGATGTCGACCTCGGGCTCGACGATGGGGACGAGGCCGGCCGCCAGAACTTGCTCGGCGATCTCGAACTGCTGCTCGACGACCCGGGCGATGCCGGTCTCATCGGCCGCGTGGATCACGGAGCGCTCCTTGGTGCCGAACACGCCGCGATCCGCGGCGTCCGCGAGCGTCTCGTCGAGCCCGGGGATGTCCTTCATGAGCTGCACGCCGTCCCGCTGCTCCTCGAGGCCCTTGTCGATCTTGAGGAACGGGAGGATGCCCTTGGTCGACCACAGGTAGGTGGCGGCGTCGACCCCATCGATCGGGCGCTCGAGCGTGCCCGCGAACAGGATCGCGCCGAGGATGCGGTCTCTCGTGAAGACGGGGCTCGTGATGATGCGGGCGCGCGCGGCGTGGATGAGGTCGAACATCTCCTGCTCGTCCGCGTACTGCGAGGGGTCGATCCCATACAGGCTCAGCGCCTTGGGGGTCGAGCCACCGCTCTGGTCCAGGGCGGCGATGAACCCCGCGCCGGTCGTGAAACGGGTCATGCGGTCGGTCGTCATCGGTTCTCTCCTGACGTGGATGCTGTCATCCTCAGTCTAAATGAGAAGGATTCGCAACAGGGCGGCGGCCGTCCCGCCGGACGGGTGCCAGAGCGGGCGAGCACCCGGGAATGACGCGTCGGAGGTGCGCGAGGCGGTCGACGTCATCATGCAGCCCTCCTCAGGGGTTCGGCGGGAACCAGCTCGAGCTGGCGGTCGCCGGCGAGCGCGAGCAGGTCGTCGTCGTGGCTGATGAGCAGGACGACCGCGCCGTCGGCGGCGACCTCACGGATCTGATCGGCGATCGAGCGCAGATGGCGCCGGTCGACCCCCGAGCTGGGCTCGTCGAACACGACGACGCGCCGGCCCGAGACGCGCGCGGCGGCGACCACGAGGCGCTGCTGCTGTCCGCCCGACAGCGACAGCGGGTGCCGCTCGGCCACGGACGCCAGATCGAGCTGCTCGAGCACGCCCATCGGATCGGGAGGAGGGACGACGCCGTCGGCCGCGAGCGCGATCTCGCCGGCGACCGTGTCGGTGAACAGCTGCCTCTGCACGTCCTGCATCACGATCGCACTCGCCCGCTGTCGCGCACGCCGATCCACGGTTCTCCCGTCGAGCCGGATCCGGCCCGTGCTGCGCTGCAGGCCCACGATGACGCGGGCGAGCGTGGTCTTGCCGGCGCCGTTGGAGCCGCGGACCGCCGTGACCTCTCCGGGCGCGAAGACGGCCCGTTCGATGTCCAGCACCGTCCGTCCGCCGAGGCGGCATCGGATGCCCGAGAGCTCGAGGGCTCCCGCGGGAGCGTGACCGGTGAGCGCACCGGCCACACTCGCTCCCGTGGCGTAGACCGGAGGCAGGTCCACCGAACGGGGGTCTCCGCGCAGACCCTCGTGTGCCAGGACCTCGTCCGGCACGGCGCGGAACTGCTCGGCCGTCCACTCGGCGTCGATCGCACCATCGCGCATCACGATCACGCGGTCGGCGAGGTCCTGGAGGTAGCGCAGCCGGTGCTCGGCGACCACGACCGTCGTGCCCCGGGCTCTGAGCCCTCCCAGCGTGGCCGCGAGTCGCTCGACGGCATCGACCGAGAGGTTCGAGCTCGGCTCGTCGAGCAGGAGGGCCCGGGGCCGGTGCGCGGTCGCGGCGGCGATCGCGACCTGCTGCTGCTGTCCACCCGAGAGCGTGCGCAGCCGCTCACGGATCGGCACGGAGTCCGCGAGGGAGCCGAGCGCCGTCGACACCCGCTCGCGGATCAGCACGGGCGGCGCGCCGAAGTTCTCGAGCGCGAAGGCGATCTCCTCGGGCGCGTTGTCGGTGAAGAACTGGCGCCGCGGGTGCTGGAGCACCGTGCCGGTGACCTCTCCCACCACGTCAGGCTCCACATCGGCCGTGCGCAGGCCGTCCACGGTGACCGTGCCCGTGAGAACACCGCCGTCGTGGGCATGGGGTATCAGCCCGTTCATGAGCCGCAGCACGGTGGACTTGCCCGAGCCGCTCGCCCCGCACAGGATCACGACCTCGCCCGGGCGCACGTCGAGGTCGAGATCGCACAGGCTCGGCTCGTCGGCGTGCGGATAGGTCCAGGAGACGCGGTCGAGGCGGATCATACGAGCGGGGAGGGCAGGGCGAGCGCTGCCGCCGTGAGAACGGCGACCACGAGGGCGAGGACCAGGTCGGTGAGGCCAAGACGGGGCGGGTGCATGGCCGTCGGCGTGCGGTGCGAGCCGAGCCCGCGCAGGATGGCCGAGGCCGCGAGGTCCTCGCTCGCGCGCAGGCTCGCGGCGATCATGGGCACGGTGAAGCGCTCGAGGGTGAGCAGGGGATGGCGGGTCAGCCCCCGCGGACCGATCAGGCCGCGCAGCCGCATCGCGTCGAGCACGGCGGCGGCCTCCGCGGCCACGACCGGGAAGAAGCGCAGCATGACGGCGAGCGTGACGGAGACCGGGCGCGGGACGCGCCAGGCCCGGAGGGCGGCTGCGAGCTGGGTGGGCGACGTGGTCACGATCACGTGCGTGCCGATGCCGATCGCCGCCACGAAGCGGAGCAGGTAGACGCTCGCGATCGAGACGATCGCGGTCACGGCGTTCGGCCAGGCCTGAGGCAGAGGCCAGCCCAGGCCCCACAGCACGAGGGCCGCGACGGCCAGACCGATCGCACGCTTCCGCGCTCCCTCCCACAGTGCCAGCCCGATGGCGAGGGCGAGGGCCACCGGGACGAGGCGCAGACCGCCCGGGCCCATCACCACGATGCTGCATGCGATCACCAGCAGGATCTTCGTGCGCGGGTCGATGCCGCGTCGGGTGTGCACCGAGATCGATGGCGCCCGCAGCTCAGGCAAGGCCGGCGCGGACAAAGTGCCTCCTCACGAGCGCGGAGCCGAGCAGAGCACCGAGGAACCCGGCCACGAGGATCGCGAGCGACACGAGCCCGAGCGCCGGGACGGTCAGCAACGCGTCGGCGGCCCGGACGTACGCGGGCCCCATCTCCGTCCAGCTCGAGCCGCCGAAGTAGGCATCGCGGTCGATCAGCAGCGGCAGGAACGGGGTGACATAGCTGAGGGAGAAGACGGTGCACGCGGTGATCGCGCCCACCCGTGAGCGGTAGCGGGTCGTCCACAGCACGAGCTCGGCGAACAGGCCGAGGACGACGATGGCCGCGGTGCTGAGCACGGTATTGCCGCCGAGAAGGTAGAACAGCGCGACGACGAGCGAGAACAGGGCCATCATGCCGGCATGGTGGACGCGGGTGAGGAACAGCATCACCGGGATCCCGCCGACGAGCGCCTGCACCGGCACGATGAGGAGCCACACGAGCGGCGAGACGGCGCCGAGCATGCCGATCACGGTCGTGAGCACGATCAGGATGACGGCGAACACGGCGGTGCTCAGCAGGTCGCGGGCGCTGAACCGCACGCTGAGCGATCGCGGTGCCGGCGTCGCGGTCGTCTCGGCGCTCATGCGAGGCCTGCCGTGGTGAAGTGCTTGCGCAGGAGCCTAGTCCCGAGCAGGGCGCCGACGGCGCCGCACACGAGGGTGGCGACCAGCATGGCGAGCAGGGCGGGGACGGACACGATCCGGTCGAACGCGGCGATGTAGTCGGCCCCCATCGCCACCATGCCCGGAGCGTGCAGGTAGGACTCGCGGTCGAGGAGCATCGGGATCCACGGCCCGACGAACCACGCCGAGAACACGGTGTAGGTCGCGATCGCCGCTCCGGGGGAGCGGTAGCGGCCCATGCGCAGGATCACCTCGCCGACCAGGGAGAGCACGAGGGTCAGCAGCGTGGACTGCCACGGGTGGCCCTCGAGGAGGAAGAGCAGTCCGACCGCGAGGCCGAACAGCGCGACCATGCCGGCGTGGCGCACCCGGGTCAGGAAGAGC
>DAMDHZ010000089.1:0-11883 GCA_032101665.1 Brachybacterium sp.
CCCGCCGACGCGCAGCGCCTGCCCGATGACCACACGTTCCGCATCGTCGACACCGCCCTCAAGGTGCAGCGCCCGCTGGCGGCGAAGTACGTGTCCTCCCTGCGTCGGAAGCAGGCGGACCTGAGCGAGGACGAGCTGGTCGCCCACATCGAGAAGCGCTTCGGGCGCATGCTGACCGCCTCGGGCGCCGGGGTCGGTGGCACGGCCGCCCTGCCCGGCGTGGGCACCGCGGCCGCCGTGGTCCTCACCGCGGGCGAAGGGGCCGCGTTCGCGGAGGCGTGCGCGTTCCTCACCCTCGCGGTCGCCGAGGTCCGCGGCGTCGACATGGGCGACGCCGACCGCCGACGGGCGATCGTGCTCGGCGTGCTGGGAGGGGAGAAGGGCGCCGAGATCATGGGCAAGGCCCTCGGCCGCCAGGGCGCCCAGTGGTCCTCGGTGCTCTCGGGCGTCGCGCCCGACTTCGTGGTCAACGCCGCGAGCAAGCAGTTCCGCCGGTGGCTCAGGCGCAAGGTCGCCACGCGCCTCGGCGGGGTGTGGGCCGGCCGCCTGATCCCGTTCGGGGTCGGCGCCGTGATCGGCGGGGTGGGCAACCACCTGCTCGCCAAGGGCGTCGTCGATGCCGAGCGCGAGATCTTCTCCCACGCGCCCGGCGGCCATCTCGAGGCGGGCGACGCTCAGAGCTGAGGTCGGGGTCGGGGTCGGCTCCGCGTCCCGCGTCGGCCCCGCCTCTGTCCCTCCCTGCCCTGCGACACCCGAGATCGCAGGGATCAGGCGCTCTCGATGAGCGCCGTACGGCGGCTGTGCGGGACGACCTCAGACGTCCTGCGTGAAGTCGTTGGCGTGCTCGGTGCCCTTGGCGCGCTCGTAGGAGCGACGGATCTCGGCCTCGGCGTCGCTGCGGCCCTCCCAGTGGGCGCCCTCGACGCTCTTGCCGGGCTCGAGGTCCTTGTAGACCTCGAAGAAGTGCTGGATCTCGAGGCGGTGGAACTCCGAGACGTCGGTCAGCTCCTGGCGCCGCACCTGGCGCTGGTCCCCCACCGGCACCGCCACGATCTTGTCGTCACCGCCGGACTCGTCACGCATGCGGAACATGCCGAGCGCGCGGCAGCGGATCAGGCACCCCGGGAACGTCGGCTCCTCGAGCAGGACCAGGCAGTCCAGCGGATCGCCGTCCTCACCGAGCGTGCCCTCGATGAACCCGTAGTCGTCCGGATAGCGCGTCGCCGTGAAGAGCATGCGGTCCAGCCGGATGCGGCCGTTGTGGTGGTCCACCTCGTACTTGTTGCGGTTCCCGCGGGGGATCTCGATCGTGACGTCGAATTCCACGTGTGATGCTCCATTGCGGTCGGGCCCGGGGCGGGCTGGGTGGGACGAGTGCGCACACTCTATCGTGGGACGGTCGCTCCCCACGGGGGCGACCGGTCGACCCCGGCCCCGAGTGGGCGGACAGGCCGAACCGGGACCGGCGGAGCAGGAGGACGGATGGGGAGCGATCGGATCTGGCGCGGCGTGGCCATCGGCCTGTGCGCCGCCCTGCCCGTCGGCTTCTACGTGGTCGGCGACGTGACCGACGCCTTCCCCGGCGTGCTCACCGTCGAGTCCGACTCCGGACAGTCCACGGCCCGGCCCCGCGCCGTCGGCGAGGACTACGAACGTCCCTCGCGCTCCGCGCTCGCTCCCACCGAGGCCGCCTCGGAGGCGCCGGGTCTTGCCGCTGACCTCCAGACCCGGATGGACGCCCACGCCGCCGACCCCGTCGTGGCCGGCCACCTCGCCTACAGCGTGATCGATGCCGAGAGCGGCGAGGTCCTGGCCTCGCGCGACGCCGCGACCGCTCGCACCCCCGCCTCGACCCTCAAGCTGCTGACCGCGACCGCGGCGCTGCGCACCCTCGACGCCGACGAGACCCTGCCCACCACGACGGTGCTCGACGGTGGGACGCTCACGCTCGTGGGTGGAGGCGACATGCGTCTGACCGAGGAGAGCCTCGGCACCCTCGCCGACCTCGCCGCCGCGCGGATCCAGAAGACGGGGACGGCATCCGTGACCCTCGCGCTCGACGACACCCTGTTCTCGGGCGGCGTCAACCCCTCGTGGGGGAACAACGGCCCCGCCGGCGGCTGGGTCGCGCCCACCTCGGCGCTCGCGATCGACGAGGGCTGGCTCGACGGCGCCGAGTACGGCGCGAAGTCCACCGATCCCGCGATGGACGCCGCGACCGTCTTCCAGCGCCTCCTGCGGGAGAGGGGCGTGCAGGTCGGTGACACGATCGTGCGCCAGGCTGCGCCCGCGGGCGGCGAACGGGACGCCATCGAGTCGGCGCCGCTGTCCGACCTGGTCGCGCACACGCTCCTGATCTCCGACAACACGACCGCCGAGGTGCTCGGACGGCTGGTCGCGATCGCCCGCGGCGAGCCCGCCACTCCCCAGGGCGCCGCCGCGGCCGTCCAGGCCGAGATCGAGGAGCTCGCGACCGAGCAGGGGCTGACCCACGAGGGCTTCGCGCTCCAGGACACGTGCGGTCTCGCCGTCGACGACCGGGTCCCGCCCGAGCTGCTGGCCGGTGTCGTCGCCGAGCTCGACGCCCCCGACACCTCCCCCTCCCTGCGCGCGATGCTCACCGAGGTGCCGATCGCGGGCCTGACCGGGACGCTCGCCGACCGCTTCGGCGCCCCGGCCGTGGCCGATGGCCGAGGTCTCGTGCGCGGCAAGACGGGTTACCTCGGCGGCACCTCGACCCTGGTCGGGGTGGTGGCGCTGCCCGACGGCCGCTCGGTCGGCTTCTCGATCGTCGTGTACGGCTTCGCCTCGGCCGACAGCGCCACGGCGAAGGCGGCCGTCGATGCGATCGCGACCGAGATCGTCACCTCCTCGACATGACGAGCCCGGCATGAGCGGACCGCCTCCCGTCGTCGCCCGCGCCCGCACCGCCGTGCGGGTCGCGCTCGCCGCCCGCCTCGAGGCCCTCGCCGACCGGACGGATCCTGCCGGCCTCGCGCCGCGCCTGCTCGTGGGCGTGAGCGGCGGAGCCGACTCCCTCGCGCTCGCGGCGACCGCCACATGGGTGGGCTCGCGGATGGGCCTCGAGACGGAGGCGGCGATCATCGACCACGGGCTCCAGGAGGGCTCGGCGGCCGTCGCTGAGCGTGCCGCCGTCGCCTGCGAGCGCCTCGGCATCGGCGTCGCGCACGTGCGGCGGGTCCACGTCGACCCCGCGCGGCCGGGCGGGCTCGAGAACGCCGCCCGGGAGGCCCGCCATGAGGCGCTCGAGGATCTCCGGGCCGATCGCGGGGCGCTCGCCCTGCTGCTCGGACACACGCTCGACGACCAGGCCGAGCAGGTGCTCATGGCGCTCGCCCGGGGAGCCGGGGTGCGAGCGCTCGCCGGCATGCCCGCCGCGAGCGGCCCTCTGCTGCGCCCCTTCCTCGGCAGCGGCCGCGACGAGACGACCGCGCTGCGCCGCGCCGACACCGAGGCCATCTGCCGCCTCCACGACGTCGACTGGTGGGACGACCCCATGAACGAGGACACGTCGCTGCTGCGGGTCCGGGTGCGCCGGGAGGTCCTGCCGCTCCTGCGTGACGCCCTGGGCGAACAGATCGACACGAACCTCGCGCGGACCGCCGAGCTCGTGCGGCCCGACGCCGACCTGCTGGACGCGCGCGCCGCCGAGGTCCTCGAGGAGCTGCGCCGCGATGTCGATGAGAGCACCGGTGACCTGCTCGGACTCGACGTCCATGCCCTCGTGGCGCAGCCCGCGGCGATCCGCACCCGGGTGCTGCGCGACGCCGCCCGGCTCGCCGAGGCCGAGGGTGGCGCCCCCTCGGACAAGTCGCTCCTGCGCCGCCAGGTGCTCGCGAGCGACGCTCTGGTGGTCTCATGGCACGGTCAGGGTCCGATCCCCCTTCCGGGTAGGATCGAGGTCGCTCGCCGCGAGGGCCTTCTCGTGTGGCGCCTCGCCCCCGAGGACCGTCGCCGATCCTGAGCCCGCGCGGCCCCACCCGATCGCCCGAGGAGCCTCGCGTGTCCGATTCCCGCCCGTCGTCGAGCATGCACGACGACGTCGAGAACGTCCTGCTGTCCGCCGAGCAGATCGAGACCAGGCTGCTCGAGCTCGGCCGCACGATCGCCGCGGACTATGCGGACGAGCCCCCGATCCTGGTCGGGGTGCTCAAGGGCGCCGTGATGGTCATGGCCGACCTCGCGCGCCACATCGAGCTGCCGTGCGAGATGGACTGGATGGCCGTCTCGTCCTACGGCTCGGGCACCAAGTCCTCGGGCGTGGTGCGCATCCTCAAGGACCTCGGCGCCGACATCACCGACCGCCGGGTGCTCATCGTCGAGGACATCATCGACTCGGGGCTGACCCTCTCGTGGCTGCTGTCGAACCTGCGCTCGCGCGGGCCTCGCAGCGTCGAGGTGTGCACGCTCCTGCGCAAGCCGGAGGCCGCGCGCGTGGAGATCGACGTCCGTTACGTCGGCTTCGACATCCCCAACGAATTCGTCATCGGGTACGGCCTCGACTTCGCCGAGCGGTACCGCAACCTTCCCTACGTCGGCGTGCTCAAGCGCTCCGTCTACGAGGACTGATACATGCCACGCTCCGAGAACTCCAAGAAGCGGTCCCCCTTCGCCGGACCGCTCGTCTGGATCATCGCGGCCCTGCTCGTCGGGCTCCTGCTGTTCGGCCTGCTGGGCCGTGACGGCTACCGCCAGATCGACACCGAGCAGGGCCTCGCGCTGCTGGCCGACGGCAAGGTCAAGGAAGCCGAGATCATCGACGGCAACCAGCAGCGCGTGGACCTCGTGCTGACCGAGGACTTCGAGGACAAGGGCGACCACGTCCAGTTCTCCTACGTGACCGCGCGCGCCGAGGCCGTCGTCGACGCCGTGAACACGGCCAAGCCCACGGGCGGGTACACCGACACGATCGCGACCAGCTCGTGGTGGTCCACGCTCGCCATCTCGTTCCTGCCGCTGCTGCTGTTCTTCGGCCTGTTCTGGTTCCTCATCATGAACGCCCAGGGCGGCGGCCGGGCCATGCAGTTCGGCAAGTCCAAGGCGAAGCTCTTCAACAAGGAGTCGCCCAAGGTCACGTTCGCGGACGTCGCCGGTGCCGAGGAGGCCGTCGAGGAGCTCGACGAGATCAAGCAGTTCCTCGTCAACCCCCAGCGCTACCAGGCCGTCGGCGCCAAGATCCCCAAGGGCGTGCTGCTGTACGGCCCGCCCGGAACCGGCAAGACGCTGCTCGCGCGCGCCGTCGCCGGCGAGGCCAACGTGCCCTTCTACTCGATCTCCGGCTCCGACTTCGTCGAGATGTTCGTCGGCGTGGGCGCCTCGCGCGTGCGCGACCTGTTCTCGACCGCCAAGGAGAACGCGCCCGCGATCATCTTCATCGACGAGATCGACGCCGTCGGCCGCCACCGCGGCGCCGGCATGGGCGGTGGCCACGACGAGCGCGAGCAGACGCTCAACCAGATGCTCGTCGAGATGGACGGCTTCGACCCCAACCAGAACGTCATCCTGATCGCGGCCACCAACCGCGTGGACATCCTCGACCCCGCCCTCCTGCGCCCGGGCCGCTTCGACCGCCAGATCGCCGTCGGCGCCCCCGACATGAAGGGCCGCCTGCAGATCCTCCGGGTCCACTCCCAGGGCAAGCCCTTGGCCCCCGACGTCGACCTCGAGGCGATCGCGCGCCGCAGCGTCGGCATGTCGGGCGCCGACCTGGCCAACGTGCTCAACGAGGCGGCCCTGCTGACCGCCCGCAGCGGCAACCAGATCATCGACAACCGCGCGCTCGACGAGGCCATCGACCGCGTCTCGATGGGCCCGCAGCGCTACTCCAAGGTGATGACGGACCGCGAGCGTCAGATGACGGCGTACCACGAGGGCGGGCACGCCATCGTCGCGGCCGCCCTGCGCAACAGCGCGCCCGTGCAGAAGGTGACGATCCTGCCGCGCGGCCAGGCCGGCGGCTACACGATGGTGGTCCCCACCCAGGACCGCAACTACCAGAGCCGCAACGAGCTGCTGGACCGCCTCGCGTACGCGATGGGCGGCTACGCGGTCGAGGAGGGCATCTTCCACGATGTGACCACGGGTCCCGGCAGCGACCTGCAGAACGCCACCAAGATCGCCCGCACCATGGTCACCCAGCTCGGCATGAGCGACCGGGTGGGCCAGGTGTTCTACGGCAGCGGCCAGGACGAGGTCTTCGTCGGCATGCAGACCGGCCAGGACCAGCAGTTCTCCGACGAGACCCGCACGCTCATCGACGAGGAGGTGCGCCACCTGCTGGACGACGCCCTCGACGAGGCCTGGGCGATCATCTCCGAGAACCGCGATGTGCTCGACCGGCTCGTGCTCGAGCTGCTCGAGAAGGAGACGCTCAACGAGATCCAGCTCGCCGAGATCTTCCGCGACGTCCGCAAGCACCCGGTGCGCCAGGTATGGCAGTCCTCGTCCGACCGGCCCGTCTTCCACGCACCGCTCGTGGGCGGCGACCCGTCGAGCGAGGGCGACGAGTCCGCCGACGCCGGTGAGCCCCTGACCCCGGGCGCCCCCGAGCTGCCGCATCCCGGCGGCGAGGACGGCCCGCAGATCCCCGGCGCCCCCGGACCCGCCCGGGACGACGCCTGAACGGAGGACGGATGGACGCACCCCGTATCGAGGCCGCCGTCCGCGAGATCCTCGCCGCGATCGGCGAGGACCCCGACCGTGACGGCCTGCGCGAGACCCCCGCGCGCGTGGCCCGCATGTACGCCGAGGTCTTCGCGGGGCTCGAGCAGGATGCGCACGAGCCGCTGTCCACGCACTTCGCGATCGACCACCAGGAGCTCGTGCTCGTGCGGGACATCCGCTTCCACTCGATGTGCGAGCACCACCTGCTGCCCTTCTTCGGCCATGCGCACGTCGGCTACATCCCCGACGGGGAGACGGTCACGGGTCTGTCCAAGCTCGCCCGGGCCGTGCAGATCTTCGCGCGGCGCCCGCAGGTCCAGGAGCGCCTGACGAGCCAGATCGCCGACGCCCTGATGACGGACCTGGGGGCGGGCGGCGCGATCGTCGTGATCGAGGCCGAGCACCTGTGCATGTCCATGCGCGGGGCCCGCGCGGAGGGGGCGCGCACCGTCACCTCCGCCGTCCGCGGGATGCTGCGTGAGAGCGCCACCCGTGCCGAGGCGATGAGCCTGATCGTCAGGGGCTGACGGTCATGCTGCGTCCCCACGGCCTCCCGCCCCGCCTCGCCGCGCGCGAGGACACGCTCGTGATGGGCATCCTCAACGTCACCCCCGACTCCTTCTCCGACGGCGGTCAGCACGACGACCCGCGCGAGGCCGTCGCCCATGCCCGCGCGATGGTCGCCGCGGGCGCCGCGATCATCGACGTCGGCGGCGAGTCCACCCGGCCCGGGGCGCTTCGCGTGGATGCCGCCGAGGAGCGGCGCCGGGTGCTCCCCGTGATCGGCGCCCTCGCCCGCGACGGCATCTGCGTGAGCGTCGACACCATGCGGGCCGAGGTCGCCGCCGCGGCGCTCGAGGCGGGCGCGGTGATCGTCAACGACGTCTCCGGCGGACTCGCCGACGCGGAGATGCCCGCCCTGGTCGCGGGCGCCCGCACGGCGCACGGCACCCCGCCCGTGGTGGTCGCGATGCACTGGCGCGGCCACGCGGACGTCATGAACTCCCTCGCCGTCTACGACGACGTCGCCGCGGACGTCGCCTCCGAGCTCGTCGCGCGCGTCGAGGCGCTGACCGCCGCGGGCGTCGAGCGGGCCGCGATCGTCGCCGA
This sequence comes from Brachybacterium sp., assembly GCA_032101665.1. Lineage (GTDB taxonomy): Bacteria > Actinomycetota > Actinomycetes > Actinomycetales > Dermabacteraceae > Brachybacterium. The sequence continues at coordinate 7,795 of DAMDHZ010000089.1, forward strand.
TCCCGGCCTCGGCTTCGCCAAGCGGGGCGGCCACGACTGGGACCTGCTCGCCCGCTGGGAGATGCTGGATGCCCTGCGTCTGCCGCTCCTGATCGGGGTGTCGCGCAAGCGCTCGACCGGCACCCTCACGACCGTCGACGGCTCCCCGCTCGACCGGGACGCGGTGACCGCCGCCCTGACCACCTACAGCGCGCTGCACGGCGCCTGGTGCGTGCGCGTGCACGACGTCGGCCCGTCCGTCGCCGGCACGGCGGCCGTGCGCGAGCTGGCCCGGCACCGTGCGGGGACGGTCCGGGCATGACCCGCCGCGACACGATCGAGCTGACGGGGGTGCGCGCCCGTGGACACCACGGCGTGCTCGCCGAGGAGAAGCGCGACGGCCAGGGGTTCGTCGTCGACGCGACGCTCCACCTCGACACCGCACCCGCCGCCCGCGACGACGCCCTCGCGCGGACGGTCGACTACGCCGAGGTCGCCGGGATCATCGTCGACGTCGTCGGCACCGGGGCGCTCGACCTCATCGAGACGCTCGCCGCGCGCCTCGCCGAGGCCATCCTGGCGAGCCAGTCCCTCGTCCGCTCGGTCGAGGTGGCGGTGCACAAGCCCTCGGCGCCGATCCCGCACCCCTTCGCCGACGTCGCCGTCCGCATCCGCCGCGAGGCCCCGCCCGTGGAAGCCGTGCTCGCCCTCGGCACCAATCTCGGGGATCGCGAGGAGCACGTGCGCCGCGCTCTCGAGCTGCTCGCCCGCGCCGAGGACGTCGAGATCGCCTGGCAGGCGCCGGTCGTCGAGACCGATCCCGTCGGCGGCGTGCTCGTCGACGGCGCCGAGCAGGCTCCCTACCTCAACACCGTGGTCGGCCTGCGCACCGGGCTGGGGCCGTGGGAGCTGCTCGACCTCGCCCATGCGATCGAGGCCGATGCCCACCGTGAGCGGACGCTGCGCTGGGGTCCACGCACGCTCGACGTCGACGTGATCACGTGGGGCGATCGGGTCCAGGACGACGTGGACCTCACGCTCCCGCATCCCCGCGCCCACGAGCGCGCCTTCGTGCTGGCGCCCTGGGCGGCCGTCCGCCCCGGCGACGTCCTGCCCGGTCACGGCCCCGTCGCCGGCCTCGCCGCTCGGGCGCCGGACCGCGACGGTGTGCAGGGCCTGGGGTCGCCATGAGGCCGCTGAACATCCCGTGGCTGGTCGTCGCGCTCCTGTCCTCGGCCGTGGTCGGCGCCCTGGCCTCCCAGCTCGTGGCCTCGCACGGTGCCCCGATCCCCGTCGCGGGTTGGCTCACGGGCATCGTTCTGCTCGTGCTCGCGGGCGTGCTCCTCGTGCTCGGCCTGCCCCTGCGCCGGTACCTCCAGGAGTCCGAGGAGCGCCGCCGGAACCCGACGCTCGCCCCCCGCCGTCACCAGCTCGACCTCCCGACCGCCTACCGCACCGTGCTGCTCGCCCGCGCGGCCGCCCTCACCGGCTCGATCGTCGGAGGCCTGTTCACCGGCCAGGCCCTGTTCCTGCTCGACGGTGGGGGAGGGGACCTCGTGCAGGCCGTGCTGCCCACTTCCTTCGCGGGTCTCGGGGGGATCGTGCTCGGCATCGCCGGCGTGATCGTCGAGCGCTGGGGCACCCTGCCGCCCGAGGACGGTGGCAGCGCCACGGAGAGCACGGGCACGCGCGCCTGAGCACCTGACACCATGGACCCATGAGTCCCGCGCGCACCCTCCTCGGCGCCGACGGCCTGCGCGCCGTCTCGCCCCGCCTGATCCCGGCTCGCTACCTCGGCGGCGTGGTTCCGGACCTGATCGCCCTCGCCCTCGCGATCGCGTGTCTCGTCCTCGCGGTCCGGCTCGACTGGTGGTGGCTGGCCCTCGTGGCCCTCGTGCCGCTGCTCGTCATCGCCCCCGCCCTGATCCTCACCCCGCGGCGGGTGCGGGCGCTGGGCTACCTCGACCGCGACGACGACCTCGTGGTCGCGAGCGGCATCATGTTCCGCTCCGTGACCGTCACCCCGTACGGGCGCGTGCAGAGCGTCGAGATCCATGAGGGTCCGATCGAACGCCGCTTCGGCATCGCCCGGATCTCCTACTCGACGGCGTCGACCGACGTGGACGGCTCGATCCCCGGGCTGCCGCGGGACGAGGCCGAACGGCTGCGGGAGCTGCTCACGACGCGCGGCATCGAGAGGATGCAGTCGCTGTGAGCGCCGCCGACGTCCCCCCTCCCAGCGCCGGGACCTCGCCCGGGGGTGAGCCCGCGCCCAGGACCGCCCCGACCTTCCACCGCACCCATCCGCTGACGCCTCTCGTCTCCGGCTGGAAGCTCCTGGCCGGACTGGTCGCGGTCGTCACCGCCCAGAACCTCGCCCAGCTCGCATCCGAGTTCACCTGGCGGCGCGCCCTGATCTTCGTCGGACTGCTCGTCCTCGCCCTGCTCCTGACGATCGCCGTGAGCGCCCTGCGGTGGTGGCGCACGACCTATGCGATCACCCGCGACGGCGTGGTCATGCACGCCGGAATCCTCACCCGCACGCGGCGCACGGCCCCCCGCTCGAAGATCGAGTCGGTCTCCGTCGAGCGGCCGGTGCTCGCCCGCGTGCTGGGGCTCGCCAAGGTGCGCATCGAGATCGCCGGCGGTGCCGACTCCCACCTCGACCTCGACTACGTCACGGGCCGCGAGGCCGAGGCCATCCGGCGGGAGATCCTCGAGGTCGCGGCGGGCATCCCGGCCCGGCCCGGCGCGACGGCGCCCGTGCCCGAGGCGCAAGCACCCGCCCCGGCGGCGCAGTCGGCGCGAGAGGCGGTGCGCTCGTTCGTCTACGACGCCGTCACCGAGGGTCGTCCGATCGCCCAGGTCCCCACCGAGCGCCTGCTGCGCTCGATGCTGCGCGACCTCGGCTTCGTGCTGGGCCTGGTCGTCGGGCTGGTCTGGGTGATCGTCACCGTGGTCGTCTCGATCACGACCGACGGCATCGGTCTCGGCGCGCTCGCGGCCCTGATCCCCGCCCTGCTCATCGTGCCGCAGATGGTCCTGCGGCGCGTCGAGAACGGCTGGGGCTTCGTCTCCCGCCTCACCGAGCGCGGGCTGCGGATGCGACGCGGTCTGCTGTCCACCCGCACCGACAACATCGGGCCCGGGCGTGTCCAGGACCTGCGCCTGTCCCAGCCGCTCCTGTGGCGCAGACCCCGCTGGATCGCTGCCACCGCGACCGTCGCCGGTATCGGCGGTGACGACGGCAGCGACGGCGCGAGCCACGTGCTGCCGGTCGGCACCGTCGACGAGCTCGAGCGCACCCTGGGCAGCCTGTTGCCCCCGCTCGGCACCGGTGACGACCTCGCCGCCGGTCTCCGCTTGCTGTCCCGCCCCGCCCGCGAGCTCGACGGCCTGCGGGCGGGGCATCGGGTCTTCTGGATCGCACGGCGCACCGCCGTCACCGTGCTGCTGCCCCACGCGCTCGCCGTCCGCACCGGTCTGCTCACCCGGCGCCTCGTCCTCGTGCCCCGCGAGCGGATCCAGGGCGTCTCGCTCTCCCAGGGTCCGCTCGCCCGGCGTCTCGGCGTGGTGACGCTGCAGGTCGCCGTCGCCGGTGCGGGCGTCGAGGTCTCCGCCGTGCCGCTCCCGGCGGCCCTCGTCCTGCGCGACGCCCTCGCCCTCGACGCCGCGACCGGTCGGCTCTACCGTGACCGCGAGGCCTGGCCGCGCCCGCCCCTCGAGCTGCCCGGAGAGGAGATGGCCGCATGAGATCGAGGACCGCACCGCGCCTGGGCATCGGCATCGTCGGCACCGGCCGGGTCGGAGCCGTCCTCGGTGCCGCCTGGCGCGCCGAGGGGCACGCCCTCACGGGCGCCTACGCCGTCTCCGAGATCTCCCGTGCCCGCGCGGCGGACCTGCTGCCCGGCGTGCCGCTGCTCGGCGTGGCCGAGATCGTCGAACGCTCCGAGGTCGTGCTGCTGGCCGTCCCCGACGACCAGCTCGCGGATCTGGCCGCCGGCATCGCCGCGACCGGCCTCGTGCCCGGCGGCCAGGTCTTCGTGCACGTCTCGGGCGCTCACGGCACCGCCGTCCTCGACCCGCTCGCCGCATGCGGCTCGGCGGTGA
>DAMDHZ010000090.1:0-6206 GCA_032101665.1 Brachybacterium sp.
GCGATCACGCCCCAGATCACGAACGCGACGATGACCGCCCCGACCGTCAGCAGGATCGGACGGTCGATCCCGTAGCGGATCTTCTGGTCCTCGACCGACACGCCGGGGACCAGGGCGGGATGGACGTCGTGGGGATAGGTGATCTCCCGCAGGAACGACTCGGCCGCGGCGCGGGCCCGCCGAGCGGGCCGTTCGGGATTGCGCGGCTCGGCGACGTGGGCGGCGGGGGCCGAGGGAGGATCCGTCGGCTCGGCACGGCCCTCACGGCGTGGACCGGCCGGGGGCGAGGGGCGGGGATGCTCGGAATCGTTCACGACGCTCCTGTCGGGTCGGGTGCACGGCTGCACCACCCTAACGATCCGCCCGTGACCTGGCGCACAGGACGATTCCGGTTCACCATGGGAAGGCAGTCATCCGGCGGCCGTGCCTCCGCGCACGGTCGCATCCGAGACCGAGGAGGATCCCATGCCGCAGCAGTCCTGGAGCGACAAGCGCGAACGCCAGTACGAGCACGTCAAGGAGTCCGTCGAGGACCAGGGCCGCTCCGAGAAGACGGCCGAGGAGATCGCCGCGCGCACCGTCAACAAGACCCGCGCGCAGAAGGGCGAGTCGAAGGAGGCCTCGCCGACCTCGATGAAGGACAAGTCGCCGTCCGAGCGCGGCGGCGAGCGCTCGCACGAGGGACCGCAGGGCCGCACGAAGGACCAGCTCTACGAGGACGCCAAGCGCCACCACATCGAGGGCCGCTCGGACATGGACAAGTCCGAGCTGAAGAAGGCCGTCCACCGCGCCGAGAAGCGGGACTGAGTCGCGCTTCCCCGTCGTCTGTGCCGCCTCCGGGCGGCGGTCGCGGTGAGGGCGGGCGTGTCGGTCGTCCCACGAGCGGGTCGCGGCGGCTGAGGAGCAGCTCGGGCGGCAGTGCTCCCGTCGTGCCCGTCGAGTTCTGCGCTCTGGTCGCCATGGCGCATCGAGTTCTGCGCTCTGGTGGCCATCGACACCGGATGGCGACCACGACGCAGACCCCGATGCGCGATCCGGGTCGTCGACCCGCGCAGGAGGCCGACGCGCGCAGCCGTGATCGTGATGCACATCGAGGTGCACGAAATCGTCGCTCTCGGCGGTCATTGCGACAGGAACGTGCCCCTCGATGTCGCGTTCCGACGGGAACGTGCCTCTCGATGGGGGTTCGTGGCTGCGCAGCCGTGAGCGCGATGCACATCGAGGTTCACGAAAGCGACCCCACAGACTCCCACATGAAAACTGTTGCTTTCATGTGGGTTCCTGTCTACGCTGGCGGTATCGGCGGTGAGCACGCCGCCCTCTCCCTTCGACGACGCAGGCGGAACCATGTACGCGGAGCAGCGGCACAAGCAGATCCTGGACACCCTGGCGGGGTCCGGACGCGTCGCGGTCGCCGATCTCGCCGATACCTTCGACGTCACGACCGAGACCATCCGCCGCGATCTCGACCAGCTCGCCCGGCGCTCGCTCCTCGTCCGTGTCCACGGCGGCGCCGTCGCCCGCCGCACGGCTGTGATCGAGCCGGACCTCGCGACCCGCTCCACGACGAACATCGAAGCCAAGCGCCGGATCGCCGCCGCGGCCCGCGAACTGCTCCCGGCCGCTCCCGGCGCCTCGATCCTGCTCGACGCGGGCTCCACGACCGCCCAGCTCGTGCCCCACCTCGCCGGGCGCAGCGGCGTCGTCGTCACCCATGCGCTCGAGATCGCGAGTGCGGTGATCGCGCTGCCCGACGCGAGCGGCGGCGGCCTCACGGTCCAGCTCCTGCCCGGACTGTTGCGCCCGGGTACGGGGGCGGCGGTCGGCACCGCCACGGTCGACGCCCTGCGCCGCTTCCGCCCCGAGATCGCCTTCCTGGGCTGCAACGGCCTGGACGCGGAGGGCTTCTCGACCCCTGATCCCGGTGAGGGCGCCGTGAAATCCGCGATCGTCGATCGATCGGGCCTGCGCGTGGTCCTCGCGGACTCCTCCAAGGCCGGTGCGCGCCACCTCGTCACCTTCGCCGCTGCCTCCGACATCGACGTGCTCGTCTCCGACGAGGCCCTCCCCGAGGACATCACCCGCACTCTCATCGATCAGGGAATCGAGGTCATCCGCGCATGATCATCACGTTGACGGCCAACCCGTCGCTCGACCGCACCGTGACCCTCACGGGTCCCCTCACCCCCGGTGGGGTCCATCGCATCGCCGAGGACACCACCCAGGTGGGCGGCAAGGGCGTCAATGTCGCCGTGGGCGTGGCCCGCGCCGATCTCGACGTGCTCGCCGTCGCCCCAGCCGCCGTCGACGACCCGTTCACGGCCCTGCTGCGCAGCTCCGGGATCGCCCATGAGACGAGCCCGGTCGCCGGTGCCGTCCGCACGAACCTCACCGTGCTGTCGCCGCCCGACGTCACCACCAAGATCAATGAGCCGGGGGCGACGCTCGCCCCCGACGAGATCGGCGCGCTCGAGCGCCTCCTGCTGGAGCGGGTGGGCGAGGGCGACGTGGTCATGCTCTCGGGCTCGCTGGCTCCCGGGTTCGCTCCCGACGAGTACGCACGTCTGGTCCGGGATCTGCACGGGCGCGGCGCGTGGGTGGGCGTCGACACGTCCGACGCCCCGCTGCTCGCGCTGTCCGAGGCGTTCCCGGAGGCGGCCCCCGACTTCCTCAAGCCCAACGCGGAGGAGCTCGGGCAACTCACGGGCCTCGACGGACAGGCCCTCGAGAACGCGGCCGCGCGTGGCGACGTCGACGCGATCGCCGGGGCCGCCCGGGCCCTCCTGGCGCACGGCCTCGGCAGCGTGATGGTGACCCTCGGCGGCTCGGGCGCCGTGCTCGCGACCGCGGACGGTGCCTGGTTCGCCCCTGCGGCCTCGGGGGCTCCCGTCGTCTCGACCGTCGGCGCGGGCGACTCCGCGACCGCCGGCTACCTCATCTCGCTCGCTCGCTCAGAGGCGCCCGCGCTGCGCCTCGCCCGGGCCGTCGCCTACGGCACCGCCGCCGTGGGCCTGCCCGGCACCACCATCCCGCGACCGCACCAGGTGCACGTCGACGCCGACGCCGTGCGCGCCCTCTGACCCGTTCCCTCGACATCCCGACCATCGATCCCTCCCGTCCGGGAGGACAACCAGTGAAGGAGCCGGCAATGTCCGACAAGCTCATGACCCCCGACCTCGTCAGGCTGGACGTGGCACCACCCGGTGACAAGCTCGCCGTGATCGCCCTGATGGCCGACGTCATCTCGGCCACGGGCCGCGCCGAGCGCGACGGCCTCGAGGCGGGGCTGCTCAAGCGCGAGGAGTCGTTCGCGACCGGCATGCCCGGCGGCTTCGCGATCCCTCACTGCCGCGCCGAGGCGGTCCACGAGGCAGCGCTCGGGTTCCTGCGCCTGTCCGAGCCCGTGGACTTCGGCTCGGCCGATGGCCCCGCGGACCTCGTGATCGGCATCGCGGCCCCGGCGGGAACCGACGACCAGCACCTGAAGCTCCTGGCCCAGCTCTCGCGAGCGCTCATCCGCCCGGAGTTCCTGACCTCGCTGCGCGAGGCTGAGACGCCCGAGGAGGTCGCCGCCCTCGTGATGGGCGTGATCGAGCCCGAGAGCGCGCCCGCCCCGCAGACCGCCCCGGCTGCTCCGGCGTCCGACCGCGCCGCCGCGGCCGGCGCCGCGCCGGCGTCGGTCGGCACGACCTCCCAGGGCGCGCCCGTCGCCACGGAGGCTCCTGCCGGAATCGTGCCGACGATCCTCGCGATCACGTCGTGCCCCACCGGCATCGCGCACACCTACATGGCGGCCGAGTCGCTCGAGAACGCCGCGAAGGACAAGCGCATCCCGCTGTACGTCGAGACCCAGGGATCGGGTGGCATCACCCCGTTCACCTCGGAGCAGATCGCCGAGGCGAGCGCGATCATCGTCGCCGCCGACGTCAACATCTCCGGCCGTGAGCGCTTCGCGGGCATGCCGATCATCGAGGTCCCCGTCAAGCGGGGCATCTCCGACGCGCCCGGGCTGCTCGACCAGGCCGTCGCCGCGGTCGACGACCCGAACGCCAAGCGAGTGCCGGGCGACGCAGGCGGTGGTGCGGCCGCCTCGAGCGAGTCGAGCCAGAGCGCCCAGAGCTGGCCCAAGCGGATCCAGGGCGCTGTGATGACGGGCGTGTCGTACATGATCCCGTTCGTCGCGGCCGGCGGTCTGCTGATGGCCCTCGGCTTCCTCTTCGCCGGCTACGACGTGGCCTTCGTCTACGACAAGGTCGCGCTCGGCAACTCCCTCTGGGACCTGCCCGGGCACCTCCAGTACGAGGGCGCCTCCGGCACCCTGACCACCGACCGCGCGGGCTTCCTGCTCTACCTCGGCTCGGTGCTGTTCGCGCTCGGCCAAGCGGGCATGGGCTTCCTGGTGGCCGCCCTCTCGGGCTACATCGCCTTCGGCCTCGCGGGCCGCCCGGGCATCGCCCCGGGATTCATCGGTGGCGCCGTGTCCGTCACGATCGGCGCCGGCTTCCTCGGTGGGCTCATCACCGGCATCCTGGCCGGTCTGATCGCCTACGCGTTCACGACGCTCAAGCCGCCGCGGTGGCTCGCGGGCCTCATGCCCGTGGTCATCATCCCGCTGGCCACCTCGCTCATCGTGGGCGGCGTGATGTTCCTGTTCCTCGGCAAGCCGCTCGCCTCGCTCATGAACGCCCTGCAGGACGGGCTGTCGGGCATGACCGGATCCTCCGCGATCTTGCTGGGCGTGATCCTCGGACTCATGATGTGCTTCGACCTGGGCGGGCCCGTCAACAAGGCGGCCTACCTGTTCGCGACGGCCGGTCTGTCCCAGGGCACGGAGGCGTCCTTCCAGATCATGGCGACCGTGATGGCCGCCGGCATGGTGCCGCCCCTCGCGATGGCGCTGTCCACGACCGTGCGCAAGAAGCTGTACACGCAGGTCGAGCGCGAGAACGGCACCACGGCGTGGCTGCTCGGGGCCTCGTTCATCTCCGAGGGGTCGATCCCCTTCGCGGCGGCGGACCCGCTGCGCGTGATCCCTTCGATGATGGTCGGCGGCGCCGTCACGGGCGCGCTGTGCGAGGCGCTCGGCGTGGGTTCCCGCGCCCCGCACGGCGGTATCTTCGTGTTCTTCGCGATCGACCCGTTCTGGGGCTACCTGCTCGCGATCGTGATGGGCACGGTGATCTCGGCCCTTCTCGTGACCGTGCTCAAGGAGGTCGCGTTCCGCAAGAAGCAGCGTGTGGCAGTCGCCGCCTGAACCCGGCACGCGGCAGGCCGGGGCATCCCTCCTGCCGCGTGCTGAGCGCCCGACGGGCGTCCCGCCTCGTGCGGGGCGCCCGTCGGCGTCTCCCGGTCCTCGCCGACGCCTCTCGGCCTGAGCCGGCGTGTCCGCACGGTGCGGTCCGTACGCTCGGAACCGGGTCCGGCACGGTCCGCGCCGGGCTCCGCCCACCCCTCCGAGGAGAAGACCCATGGACATCGTGCTCATCGCCGGACTCTGGCTCTCGTCGTCCGTCTGGGACGAGACCGCGGCGCACCTCGCGCGGTTCGGTCACCGCGCCCTCCCCGTCGCCCTGCCCGGCCAGGGCGACGGGGACGCCGACGCGCTCCTCTCCGATCAACTCGAGGCCGTGGTCCGTGCGATCGACGCCGCCGACGAGCCGCTCGTCGTGGGGCACTCGGCGGCCTCGACGCTCGCCTGGCTCGCCGTCGACCGACGCGGCGCGGACATCCGCGGCGCCGTGCTGGTGGGCGGCTTCCCCTCGACCGCGGGTGAACGGTACGCGTCGTTCTTCCCTGTCCGGGACGGGGCGGTGCCCTTCCCGGGTTGGGAGCCCTTCGCCGGTCCCGACAGCGCCGACCTGAGCGAGGAGCAGAAGGACGCGTTCGCGCGCGCGGCGATCCCCGTACCGGACGGCGTCGCCGGGGCGACCGTCGACTATCGCGATCCGCGCCGCGTGGACGTGCCCGTCTGGGCGGTCTGCCCCGAGTATTCCCCTGCCGATGCACAGGAATGGATCGACGCCGGCGAGATCCCCGAGCTCGCGCACGCGACGCGCCGCGTCCTCGTGGACATGGACTCGGGACACTGGCCGATGGTCTCGTGCCCCGACCGGCTCGCGCACGTGCTGTCCCGGATTGCCGACGACGCCGCGACCGCTCCGCGCACCGAGGACCTCCACGGCTGAGACGTCGTGGGGATCGGTCCT
>DAMDHZ010000090.1:6216-11839 GCA_032101665.1 Brachybacterium sp.
GCCGCGGCCGGTCGCCTGCTGCAGGCGATCGATGTGCTCGGAGGCCTCGGCCTTGGTGAGATCCGCCGGAAGCTCCTCCCCCGCCCGCTTGGCGAGCGTATCGAGGTAGGACCGCTGGGACTCGGTCATCGGGTCATCGCCGCTCACCCACTCCGACGGGTCCTTCTCCAGGGCGGGGTCGTGCGCCTCGCCGGTCGCGCCGATCGTCTCGGCCCGGTCGTCCGCAGACGACGCGGACGTGCTGCTCTCGCTCATGTCTCCTCCTCGGTCGAACTCATGCGGCGGTCCCGCCGGCATGCGACCGATGCTAGACCGCGGCACCGACAGACGGTCGGGCTCGGCGGCGGTATCGGATTCGAGTGCGCATCCCCTGGCGCCAGGACGCCGCCCGGGCCGATGATGTCCCCATGAGCGCCGATGCCCGCACCCCCGGATCCTCCGTCCGCACCTGCCTGTGGTTCGACGGGCGGATCGACGAAGCCGCCGCCTTCTACGTCTCCCTGCTCCCGAACTCGCGGATCACGGGCCGCTCCGAGTACGGGCAGGCGCACGAGAGTCCGGGCGGCCCGTCCCTCGCGGGACAGGCCCTGACCGTCGAGCTCGAGCTCGACGGGGTGCCCTACCAGCTGCTCAACGGCGGTCCGCAGTTCCCGCTGTCCGAGGCGGTCTCCATCAGCGTGACCGTCGAGGGCCAGGCCGAGGTCGACCGGCTGTGGGAGGCGCTCGTGGCCGACGGCGGCGCCGAGTCGCAGTGCGGATGGTGCCGCGATCGCTTCGGCCTGTCCTGGCAGATCGTCCCACGACGCATGCTCGAGCTCCTCGCGGGTCCCCAGGCGGAGGCCGTGACCGCCGAGATGCTCACCCAGACCCGGCTCGACGTGGCGGCCCTTGAGGCCGCCGCCCGTTGACCGCTCCCGCCCCGACGCTCAGATGAGCGGCCAGGGGAAGCGCATGCCGGTCCGATCACGGGGCAGGGTGCCGGATGCGAGCAGGTGGCGCGCCCGCCCCCGCAGGGCGCGGACCTCGGAGGCGGTCAGCAGCTCGATGATCGCGGCAGGCACGTCGTCGACGAGCTCGGCGACGTCCGCCACGAGCTCGGGCTCGATGGGCGCGCCCGCGAAGTCCCAGATCACGGTGCGGAGCTTGAGCTCCTCGTGGAAGCACAGCCCGTGGTCGATGCCCCAGATGTGCCCGTCCTCGTCGCGCAGCACGTGCCCGGCCTTGCGGTCGGCGTTGTTGACGAGCACGTCGAAGACGGCCAGTCGGCGCAGCTGGGCGTCGGTGTCCGAGCCCGTCCCGTACAGCGTGAAGTAGTGCTCGCCGGGATCGGTGACGACGAAGCGCTGGAGCGAGCCCTCGCCGAAGGGCAGGCCGCCCTCGCGCAGGACCGTGCGCGGCACGAGGTGCCACCCCAGAGCCTCGCTCACGAGGTGGGCGGCGCGCTCCCGGCGGTGCAGACCGGGTGGGAAGTCGTGGAGCGGCCGTTCTCCGAGGACCGGCTTGTAGATGCCCCAGACGGTGTCCGCGGCATCGGCGGCGCGCACGAGGAACGTCTCGTTCGAGCTCACGATGTGTCCGAGCAGCTCGATCGCGCCGCTGCGCAGCAGCTCGTCGGCCCGGGCATCGGCGAGCTCGGCCCCGGCGTCCTCGCGCATGCCGAGCGCCTCGAGGGTCCGCTCCTCCTCGGCCTCCGTCTCGGGGTCCGCGAGATCGTCGGCGGTGACGCCGAGTCCCAGCATCTCGGAGGCGAAGGTCTCGGCGGCGAGCGCGTCGTGCTCGTCGGGGCCGGACCCGGCGTCGCCGTCGATCTCGTCGGGCAGGCGCTCGCCGTCGGTGCCGGTCACGAGGCGACCAGGGTCTCGAGGGGATCGTCGGTCGAGTTCATCGTGAGGATGACGGGATCCTCGGTCCCGTCCCCGCCGGCGCGATAGGCGATCGCGGAGACCGAGCACGGGCCGACGCTGATGCGCTGGAACGCGTCGAGCGGCGTCGCGAGGGCGTGCGCGAGCAGGCAGCGGATCGGGTCGGCATGGGAGAACAGCGCGATCGTGCCGCCCGGGTGGGCAGCGTGCAGCCGGTCGACAGTCGTGACCATGCGTTCCTGCATCTCGGTGAAGCTCTCGCCGTGCGGGAAGCGGAAGCGGGAGGGGTGGTGCTGAACCTCCTGCCATGTCTCCTCCTGCGCGAGGTCTGCGAGGCGCCGCCCGGTCCAGTCGCCGACCTCGCACTCGAGCAGACCGTCGTCGAGGACGAGCGGAAGGCCCGTGCGCTCGACGGTGGGTGCGGCGGTCTCGCAGGTCCGTTCGAGCGGGGAGGAGTACAGGGCGGTCACGGCGAGAGAGGCGAGGCGCTCGGCGACATGCACCGCCTGCTCGCGCCCGGTCTCGGACAGATGCAGGCCCGGGGCCCGCCCTGGCAGCTCGACCCCCGTGGTGGGGGTGCGGCCGTGACGCACGAGCAGCACGCGGGTGGTGGTCCCCGCCTCCCGCGTAGAGGCGTCGGCGTGATCGGCGTGATCGGCGTTCACCGGTCCAGACTAGGGCGAGACCTGCCACCGGGGGATCTCGAAGCGGGCGAGGTGCCCGAGAGGTCGCGGCGGGCGCGACGCCTCCGCCGTTCCCCGCCACGATCGGGCGCCGCGCACCCTGTCGGATGTCGGATGTCGGGTCTAGCGTGGAAGCGTGAACGACCGATCGGGATCCCGCCCCACCCTCAGCACCCTCGGAGAGCTGCGCGCCTCCGGTCACGTCTACCGCCCTCTGCGCGAGGAGATGCGCGAGAACCTGCTGGAGCGCCTCGCGAACGGCGAGAACCCCTGGCCCGGCATGCACGGGATGGCCACCACCGTCGTGCCCCAGCTCGAGCGCGCCATCATCGCCGGGCATGACGTCGTGCTGCTCGGTGAACGCGGTCAGGGCAAGACGCGTCTGCTGCGCACCCTGGTCGGGCTGCTCGACGAGTGGAGCCCCGCGATCGCCGGCTCGGAGCTCTCGGAGCATCCGTACGCGCCGATCACCGAGGCGATGCGCGCGCGGGTCCAGGCCGAGGGCGCCGCCCTGCCGATCATCTGGCGGCACCGCGAGGAGCGCTACGTCGAGAAGCTCTCGACGCCCGACACCTCGGTCGCCGACATGATCGGCGACGTCGACCCCGTGCGCGTCGCCGAGGGCCGCCGCCTGGGCGACCCCGAGACCATCCACTACGGTCTCGTGCCACGTGCCAACCGCGGGATCGTCGCCCTCAACGAGCTGCCCGACCTGGCCGAACGCATCCAGGTGGCCCTGCTCAACGTGATGGAGGAGCGCGATGTCCAGATCCGCGGCTACGTGCTGCGCCTTCCGCTCGACGTGCTCGTCGTGGCCTCCGCCAACCCCGAGGACTACACCAACCGCGGCCGCATCATCACGCCGCTCAAGGACCGGTTCGGCGCGGAGATCCGCACGCACTACCCGCTCGAGCTGGTCGACGAGATCGCCGTGGTGCGCCAGGAGGCGCGCCTGACCGCCCAGGTGCCCGACGTCGTGCTCGAGATCCTGGCCCGCTTTACGCGGGACCTGCGGGAGTCCCCCGCCGTGAACCAGTCCTCCGGCGTCTCGGCCCGCTTCGCGATCTCGGGCGCCGAGACCGTCGCCGCGGCGGCCCGGCATCGTGCTGCACTGACCGGGGACGAGCCCGTGGCCCGGCCCGTCGACACGCAGGCCGTGACGGCCGTGCTGCGCGGCAAGGTCGAGTTCGAGTCGGGCGAGGAGGGACGCGAGCAGGACATCCTCGAGCACGGGTTGCGGAGCGCGACCGCGCAGACCGTGCGTGAGCACTTCGCCGGACTCGACCTCGGCCCGCTCGTCGACGCGTTCGACGGGGCGTACACGGTGACGACGGGTGAGCGCGTGACCGCCCGTGACTTCCTCGACTCCCTGCCCGTTCTCGACGACGGTGCGGACGACGGCGAGCCGGGCCTGTACGACGCGATTGCCGCGCGGCTCGGGGCGACCGGGCCGGCCGAGCGCGCCGGCGCGATCGAGCTCGCCCTCGAGGGCCTCTACCTGGTGCGCCGTCTGTCCAAGGACACCGGCGACGGAGAGACCGTGTACGGATGACCCCGGCCCGCTACGGCCGCTACCGCGGCGGCCCCGATCCTCTCGCCCCACCCGTGGACCTCGCGGCCGCGCTCGAGGCGATGAGCGACGACATCCTCGAGGGCTACTCCCCCGAGCAGGCGCTGCGCGAGTATCTGCGGCGCGGCGATGCGGGCACCCGCGGACTCGACCGCCTGGCCGGCCGCGTCCAGCAGCGGCGCCGTGAGCTGCTGTCCCGGCACCGCCTGGGCGGCACCCTCGACGAGGCGCGGCGGCTGCTGGATCGGGCGATCCTCGCCGAGCGCGGGCAACTGGCCCGTGACGTCGAGATGGACGAGACCGACCGGGCGTTCCACCAGATGCAGATCGACGACCTGCCGTCCTCGACCGCCGCGGCGATCTCGGAGCTCGCCGACTACGACTGGGCGTCCGCCGAGGCGCGCCAGACCTACGAGCAGATCAAGGACCTGCTGGGCCGCGAGATGCTCGACGCACGCTTCGCCGGGATGAAGCAGGCGCTCGAGGGGGCGACCGACGAGGACCGGCAGGCCGTGACCGAGATGCTGTCCGATCTGAACGACCTGCTCGACAAGCATGCGCGCGGCGAGGACACGCCCGAGGACTTCGCCCGCTTCATGGCCGAGCACGGCGATGCGTTCCCGGAGAACCCCGAGACGATCGACGAGCTGATCGACACGCTCGCCCAGCGCTCCGCCGCGGCCCAGCGCATGCTGCGCTCGATGACCGCCGAGCAGCGGCGCGAGCTCATGGAGCTGTCGGCGCAGGCCTTCGGGTCGCCCGAGCTGATGACCCAGCTCGACCGGATGGATGCTGCGCTTCAGGGCCTGCGTCCCGGCGAGGACTGGAGCGGCGCGGAGTCGTTCGAGGGCGATCAGGGTCTGGGCCTCGGCGACGGCACCGGGGTGCTGCAGGACCTCGCCGAGCTCGACCGCCTTGCCGAGCAGCTCTCCCAGTCCTATGCAGGCTCCTCGCTCTCGGATCTCGACGTCGAGGCCGTGGCCCGGCAGCTCGGGGACGAGGCCGCCGTCGACGCCCGGACACTCGCCGAGATCGAACGCGCGATGCGCGACTCCGGCTACCTGCGACGTGGCGCCGACGGCGATCTGCGGCTGTCGCCGCGCGCGATGCGCCGCCTGGGCTCCTCGCTCCTGCGCGACGCGAGCGCCAGGCTCGCGGACCGCTCGGGGGCCCGCGACACGCGCCTGGCCGGGGCGTCCGGTGAGCAGACCGGGGCGAGCCGCCCCTGGCAGTTCGGGGACACCGAGCCCTGGGACGTCACGCGCACGATCACCAATGCGATCACCCGCACCGCGAGCGCAGGCGACGATCCCCGCCAGGGGCTCCGTCTGCGCGTCGAGGACGTCGAGGTGCACGAGACCGAGGCGCGCACGCGCGCCGCCGTCGCGCTGCTCGTCGACACCTCGTTCTCCATGGCCTCCGAGGGCCGGTGGGTGCCGATGAAGCGCACCGCCCTCGCGCTGCATCACCTGATCGCGACCCGCTTCCGGGGCGATGACCTGGAGCTG
>DAMDHZ010000091.1:0-11833 GCA_032101665.1 Brachybacterium sp.
TGAAGAAGCTCGTCGACGCTGGCCTGCTCACGCGCGAGCAGAAGGGCCGCTGGGCCCACTACTCCGTCGTCCCGTCAGCCTTTGCCGAACTCCGCGCGTTCCTCGACATCGCCTGAACCTCACCCCCGGCCGGGAGGCTCCCATGACCGCTCGCCTCAGCGTCTTGTTCGTCTGTGTCCACAACGCCGGTCGATCCCAGATGGCAGCCGGGTGGCTGAGAGAGCTCGCCGGGGACCGCATCGAGGTCCGCTCCGCCGGGTCTGCGCCCGCCGACTCGATCAACCCCGCAGCGGTGGAGGCCATGGCGGAGGTCGGCATCGAGATCTCCCACCAGAAGCCGAAGATCCTCACCCCCGAATCCGTCCAGGCCTCCGATGTGGTCATCACCATGGGATGCGGCGACGCCTGCCCCTACTACCCCGGCAAGCGGTACGAGGACTGGAAACTCGAGGACCCAGCCGGCAAGGGCGTCGCGGAAGTCCGCTCGGTGCGCGACGAGATCCGTACCCGCATCGAGGAGCTCATCGGCAGCTTGCTGTCCCGCGAGCCACTCGACATTCCAGTCCAAGGTTGAGGAAAGCCGAGCGCACGTGTGACTAGGGCTTCTGGAGACACCGTCCCCAAGGAACAGATGCCGACTCGTCTCGAACACCTCTTGACAGCAACGCTGACAGCGACGCGGTGGTGTCCGTCGCGCTTCGGGTAGCAGTACGAGCCCTCTGACCTGCTTGTACACGCTCTGCGGCCGATGCTCTGGCGGACTTTTAATCCGCGGGTCGTGGGTTCGATCCCCACGGGGCCCACCACATCAAGCTGGGAAAGCTTGACCCAAGGACTGCTCCCTTGTCCTGATGTCGGCGACAATGTGGCTGCGCGGGATGACATGGAAGGGTGGGAAGTGCCGCGACTCCAGGTCGTGGGAATGTAGGTCTGACCGGGCAGGAGGCTGGGGATGGAATGGACCCGAAGCGTACTTGCCTCGGCCGGATTCGCAGGCTTCGTGAGGTTTTCTGAGCTTCCCGTTGTCCAGGTTCCGCACGGCCCTGGACTCTATGTGATCGTCCGCCAGGACGACCGAGCGCCTCAATTCCTGCCGTCCAATCCCGCAGGCCGGTTCAAAGGCAAGGACCCCAGTGTTTCGCGGGCGAGGCTTGAAGCCGAGTGGGTCGTCGGGGCGCGGATCGTCTACATCGGCAAAGCTGCTAGTGGGGTGAGCGGTCGGCGTGGTCTGCGCAAGCGCCTCGACGAGTTCCGTCGTTTCGGTGCCGGTGAGCCGATCGGTCACTGGGGCGGCCGCCTCATCTGGCAGCTGGGAGAAAGTGAGTCCCTGCTCGTCTGCTGGAAGCTCACGGCAGGCGACCCGGGATCGATCGAAACCTCGATGATCGCTGACTTCGCCGCTGTGTATGGGTGCCGGCCCTTCGCGAATCTGCGCAACTAGGGTCACCTGCCCGAACACGTGCTCGCCTGGAAGACCGGGCATTCGGTGGCGCCGATTGGACGGCTCTGCAGACGAGGGGCCGTCCCACAGCGCCTCATCCGTGAGGGCTGACGGCTGCTACCGTCACCTCTTCGGCGACGAAAGGGCGAAGCATGGACGTTCGCGATGTCAACGACACGGACCTCGACCTGCTGATCGGATCGTGGCCGTTGCCGGGATCGGTCCACGAGTCCCACCATGCTCAGACGGCTCACGGCATCGCCACCCCCCTGGCCGCATGGGAGGGGGCCGAGCCGCTGGGCTCGGGGGTGATCCAGTGGTCGGGATGCGTGGACGAGAACGCCCGGCGCACGTTCCCCCAGGCGGTGGAGTTCAATCATCTCCACGTGCACGAGGGGGCACGCGGGCGCGGCGTCGGCACGGAGCTGATCGGAGTCGCAGAGGACCTGGCCCGACGGCGAGGCGTGCCGATGATTGCGGTTGGTGTCGCCGAGGACAACCGAGATGCCCGACGTCTCTACCTCAAGCTCGACTACCGGGCGACGGGCATGGTGGACGTGAGCGTGTGCGACTGGGTCGGAGACGACGGAGAGCCCGCGCACACGCTCGAGGCGAACGAGATCCTGGTCAAGGAGCTGTGAGGCATTCACGGCCGGACGCGGAGCTGCGTTCAGAGAACGGGCCGCTCCTGGGAGGGGGCCACGACCCGCAGATCGATGTCGGGCGCGGGCGGCGGATGCCCAGTGCGTATTCGTCGAGGAGGGTCATGTCTCGGACCTCACGTTCGGCTACCCGAAGAGAATAATCATCAGGGAGAACACGCTCAGGCATGATCCGACAACGAACACCGCAATCAGTCGCGGCCGGAGTCGAGAAACTGACGTCTCGCCGTCGAGGGCGCCATGAACAATGGAAACTCCGACCAGCACGAATGGTAGAAGTGCGAAAACCAGTGCGTATATCATGTAGTCGGGCTCCCGTGCCGTTGCGGGTGAACACTGTACGAGGCGGGGTGTGGTTCAGAGCGGCTCGGCGAAGGGGGAGCATTGTGGTGGAGTACGGACTGCGTCCTCGAGAAGGCCGGCGCATGTGGAGGACCGCTGTGCGCGCTGCGAGAGGACGACGCATGGGAAGGGGCCGCAGCATCGCGGGACGGTCACAGCTGAACCCGCAAGCGGAGTACATGGCCGTGTTCGCGGCTGCCGTGGCGACGGCGGCGCGCAAGAGGGGCTCGTCTGCGACCTGCAGATGACGGAACGAGGGGCGGATCTGACGCTCCGCAGGGAGGAGACCCCGTCGAGGGCGGCGACCTTCACGTTTCGCGAAGGCCATGTCGAGTTCGCCGTCGGCGAGTATTCGTGGTTCGACATCGACGAGTCCGAGATGGCCGACGGCCTCGAACCTGATGACGTGACCCGCTGTACGACCCTCGCCGACAAGTGCCTCCGGGAGGACTGGTCGCCCGTCACGCTGCGACGTCTCTTCCACCGGTCGGTGGTCGGACGGCAGGTCGACCTGGGGAAGGGCACGTATCTGCAGCTCGCACCCGACTGTTCCTGCGTGGTGACGAGGTCTGCATACTGAAAGAACGCTGCGCACCACCGCCGGGGACGATCCGGTACGCCTGCCCGGCCGATCCCCTCGGCGCATGAGCAGCTCGACGACCCCACGACGCCGGCGCGCGGACGCCACGGAGCCCCGGATCGTCGGCGGAGTCCGGAAGCGACGTCCGACGTGATCGCCGAGGTCCAGACGAGAGCCCGCGGCTGATCGGTCCGCCCCGCGGTCGACCGCCGCGCTGACTCGGGTCGCCCCCGCTCACCCCCATGGACTCCGACAGCCGAAGTGGCAATACTCGAGAGGAGGCGCCTCAGGCGGGCCCCGCCCGCGCGCGGCGCGCACGAGAAGACGCACACGACGATGAGGAGACATGCCATGAACACCCCCGACAGCATCGCCTACACGGCCAAGGCCGAGATCACCGGCGGCCGCGACGGCCACGGCACCTCGGACGACAAGGTGCTCGACGTCGACCTGCGCACTCCCAAGGAGATGGGCGGACCCGGTGGCGGCACCAACCCCGAGCAGCTCTTCGCGGTCGGCTACGGCGCCTGCTTCCAGGGCGCGCTGGGCCTGGCCGGCAAGGAGCTGAAGATCGACACCTCGACGTCGGTCGTGAACTCCGAGGTCGGGATCGGCAAGGAGGGCGAGAGCTTCGGACTGAGCGTCAAGCTCACGGTGACCCTGCCCGGCGTGGACCAGGAGACGGCGCAGAAGCTCGTCGACCGTACGCACGAGCTCTGCCCGTACTCCAAGGCCACGCGCGGCAACATCCCCGTCGAAGTCGTCGCCGTCGGCTCCTGACCGCGTCTCTGGCCCAGGCCGGCTGACGTTCCTACGTCACCGACCTCCCGTCATCGCCGGCCGCGTCGTGCACGTGGTCGGCGATGAGCGCGAGCGCTCGCGCGACCACGGCCAGCTCGGCCGCGGTGAGCTTCGCAGCCAGACGGTCCCCGACCGCGTCGAGCGGGGCATAGAGCGCCCGCAGCTCGTCGAAGCGGTCGGTCGAGTCCAGGATCGCCGACCGCCCGTCGGCCGGATCGGGGCGACGGCTGATCCACCCGTCACCCTCCAAGCGGTGCAGCACCGACGTGAGGGTGGCGCGCCGTTGCCCGGTGCGCTCGGCCAGCCACGTCGGGGAGCACGGTCCTTCGCGGTCGATCACGTCGAGCACGTCCAAGTCGCGCGGGGTGAGCCCTGCCGCGGCGGCCACCGCGTCGTTTGCGATCTCGAGCTCGATGCGAAGCCGCCGGATCTCCTCGCGCACCTGCGCGGAACCGGCGGTCACCGTCGCGCCTGGCGATCGGTCGTCGGCGCGACGGCGGCGTGGACGTCGTCCTGGCTCTCGAGCTGCGCGACCATGGCCGCTGCGAGGTCGGGGCGGGTCGTCCAGCCCTGAGAGGGGTGGTCGCGGTCGAGTCGATAGGCGGACACGGCCTCCGCGTCGATGAGCCTGCCGGGCCGCATGATCGTCCACGCGATGTCCGGCGCGTCCCGCAGCTCCTCCTCCATCGCGCGCATGTCCCGGTACAGCGTCCTGCCGATCGCGTGCCGCAGGAGCGGGAAGAGCAGGAGGTCGGCGGCCAGGTTGCCGCGCGGCGGCGCGTACGTCAGGCCGGAGCTCACGACGACGAGGCGTCGGCCGTGCGCCCGCTCGCGCATCGCGGCGACGATGGCGGAGGTGCCGCGCGAGTAGACGTCGATCGGGCGGCGGCTGTATGACGCACCGAGCACGGACAGCACGGCGTCGGCCCCGTCGACGGCCTCGACCATGCCGGTCCCGCTGACGACATCGGCACGCACAGTCGTCAGCCGCTCATGGGGTGGCAGGGGAAGCGGATCGGGCCGCCGGCTGACTGCGGTCACGCGGTGCCCAGCCGCGAGAGCGAGGCGGCAGACCCACAGGCCCGTCGGCCCCGCCGCTCCGAAGACGGTCACGTCCATGCGGTGCCTCCCGCTCGTCGGTCCTGATACTACGAAAATCGTAGTACATCAGTCATGGCGAGGGCAGATCGGTTCGCTCTCCCGGAACCCTCTACGGCAGTGACCGGAGAAACGGTTCGAGCCGGCGTTCACCGGTCGGAGCTCCGACGGCGTCCAGCTCGAGAGACTCGACGAAGAACCTGGTCAGATTGCCGAGGCGCGGGGAGCTGCGATCGGCCGCCCACAGCAGGGGGCGGGTCACGCCCCTGCCCAGACGGAGAACCCGCGGCCGGCGGCCCGCCACACGGAAGGCGAGCTCTTCGAGCTCACGATAGGAGAACGTCTCCGGTCCGCCGACGTCCCAGGCACCGGGTGGGGCCGTGAGGTGATCGGCGATGAACTCCGCGAGGTCGGCGCCATGGATCGGGTTGACGCGCGCGGTGCCTGCCCCGAGGGTGAATCTCACGCCCCCGCCGAGCACCCTCACCCGCCCAGCAGCGAGCGCAGTGCCGCGACGAACTCCTCGTGATCGCGCGAGCGGGTGACGACGGCGAGCGCCCCCGGCTCCAGCAGGAGCGCGGCGAGCTGATCCATGGCCTCGCGGAACAGCTCGCGGTCCGCGTACGCGACGGCGAGCATGATGACGACCTGCACCTCCCGGTCCCCCCACGGGATCGGATGCGGGGCGACGCCCACGGCGAACGCGGTGCGGTGCGCGCCCATGCCGAAGGCGTGGGGCATCGCGAGGCCCTCGATGAACGCGGTCGAGGCGATCTGCTCGCGCTCGAGCGTGCGCTCGACGTCCGCGTCGTCGATCACGTGGGCGCGCACGAGGAGCTCGCCGAGTCGGCGGATCGCCGCGGTCGCGTCCCGGGCCCGCAGGTCCGCGACGAACAGGGCCGGCTCGAAGCAGTGCAGGAGCGTCGTGCGGATGCGCTCGGCCCGGCGCCGTGCGCGCGCCGCCTCGACCGCGCGCTGCACCGCGGCGGCGTCCTCGGCCCCGTAGAGCGGGGTGACGACCGTGACGGGAGGCCCCACGAGACGCTCGGTCGACACGACCACCTCGGTGCCGCTCGCGGCGGCCGTCGTGCCCTGGGAGGTCACGACGGTGACATCCACGGACGCCCCCAGGGTCTCGCGGAGCCGCCGCGCGATCGTGGTCGCGACGTCGTGGTAGCGCGGGGAGTGGACCGCGACCGTGATCGGCGACTGCCCGTCGGACTGGGCGTGCAGGCTCGCCCCGAGGTGGAAGGCGAGGAACGCGACCTCGCTCTCGGGCACGGTCACGCCCGTCGCGAGGGCGATCTCATGGGCGGCCGTCGCCGCGAGCTCGAACACCACGGGTAGCCCGCGCGCATCGAGTCCGTCCACGGATTGTCGTTGAAGCCCTCGGCGTCGATGCGCCGCAGGAGGTTGTCGAGATGCGCGCGGAACCGCTCGAGGCTCTCGGCGTCGTCGAGCCGCGCGCCGTGGTCCCGGTCCAGTCGCGCCCGGATCGCGGTGAGCAGGGTCGCCGCCCGGTGGTCCTCGACGCCCGTCGTGTTGGGCAGCGCCTTGACGCCGAGCTGCCGCCACACCTCCTCGGTGCCGGCCTCGTCGAGGGCCACGCCGAAGTGCCGGTGGATGGCCCCGAGCACCGGGCTGTCAGCGGGTGGGGGCGCCGGGGTGCGCGTCCCGGTCTGTCGATCGATCACGACGACGATGTGCAGGAGTGCGCTCGCGAAGCCGTAGTCGTTGACGTCGTAGCCCTCGGCTGAGGTTGTCGCGTCGAGATCGGCCGCGAAGCCGCGCACGTCGTGCTGCGGATAGGCGGCCTCGAGCACCGACACGATGTCCAGGCCGTCGGCGACCTCGCTGCGGACGAGCGCGGCGACCAGGCCCCGGATCGCGTCCTCGCTACCGTCGAGGCTCACGGCGTCGAGGTGCCGTGCGATGCGGATCTCCGCGCCCAGTCGCCGCAGCAGCCGTGTCAGGTCAGACTCGAGGGTCGACTCGCTCACGTGCAGGCGATCGGCGAGGGCGTACACGTCGACCGGCCCTCCCGTCAGGGCCAGCGCGCGCAGGATCGCCCGCTCACGGGCGACGCGCTGGTCCTGCAGCACCGCGCGGGTGTCGAGGAGATCGGGGCGACAGCAGCCGATAGCCCAGCGAGGTGGACTCGATCGCGGTGCGGCCGGCGGCGCGGTTGATCTCGTTGACATAGGTGCGGATGGAGCGCGTCGTCACGCCCGCCGTGCCGGCCAGCTCGGCCGCCGTGACCCAGGCTGCGCCCGCACCGCGCAGGCGGGACAGCACGCGCGCCTTGCGGGACGCGACGGTCTCGCCGGCTGGGGCAGGGGAGAGGGAGGACACCCGCGGAATACAACCACCCGCGCGGTCACGGGACCAACGCGGCGGCTTCCGGGGTGCGGAAGAAGCCCGGTTGTCACCAGGCTCGTGCCGGGGGCGAGAGTGGCCGGACATCGATCTGGAGGAAACCATGAAGGTTCTCATCGTGTGCGGGGCCGGTGCCTCGAGCGGGTTCATCGCGCAGCGGATGCGCAAGGCGGCCAAGAAACGCGGCGTCGACCTGCAGGTCGACGCGCGCAGCGAGACCGAGCTCGCCGAGCACGTGAGCTCGACCGATGTCGTGCTCGTGGGCCCCCACCTCGAGTACATGCTCGCCAAGGTCCAGGAGACCACGCGCGCCCATGACGTGCCGGCCGTGCTGCTGCCCCAGAAGGTGTACGGCATGCTCGACGGCGACGCCGCTCTCCAGCTCGCCCTCGACGCGACGGGACAGGCCTGATGAACCGTCTGGTCCAATGGATGACGCGGTCCTTCGCGCCGCGGCTGCATCGCGTCACCAACAACGCCTGGGTCGGCGGCGTCCAGGACGCGATGCTGCGCATCGTGCCGTTCGTGCTCGTCGGCTCCGTCGTGACCCTCGTCGCCCTCATCCCCGGCGCCTCCCGGATCCCTCACATCGCGGAGCTCAACAGCTTCACGTTCGGGATGATCGGCCTCTTCGGCAGCTTTCTGATCACCTATTTCGTGCTCGAGTGCCGCGAGCGCCATGGGGTGTCCGTGATCGCGGGCCTCGCGAGCGTCGCCGTCTACCTCATGCTGCTCAAGCCCGTGAGCGCGGACGGCCAGATCACGTTCACCTTCGAGCGCTTCGGTGCGATCGGCCTGTTCGCCGCGATCATCGGCGGCCTGATGGTCGCCCTCATCACGGACTTGTTCTCGCGTCTGAACCTGTTCGCCGAGTCGTCGATGCCGTCGTTCGTCGTCAACTGGTTCAACTCGCTGCTGCCGATCCTCATCTCGCTCGTGCTCGCGTGGCTGTGCACCTACACCTTCGACCTCGACATCTTCGCCGGGATCGTCACCCTGTTCTCGCCGCTCAACCTGATCGGCCAGTCCTTCATCGGCTTCGTCCTGATCTGCTTCATCCACGGCTTCCTGTACTCCTTCGGGATCTCGCCGTGGGCGCTCAGCGCGATCACCTACCCGATCTGGTTCACCGGCATCCAGGCCAACGCGCAGGCCGTCGCCGCCGGCGGGGCGGCCACGAACATCGACACCCAGGAGGTCTTCTTCTCCGGGTTCATCGCCTTCGGCGGCATCGGCGCGACCCTCACCCTCACGCCCATGATGTCGTTCCTGGCCAAGTCCCAGCAGTTCAAGGCGATCGGCCGCGCGGGCCTCGTGCCGTCGATCTTCAACATCAACGAGCCGATCGTGTTCGGCGCCCCCATCGCGTTCAACCCGATGCTCTTGATCCCCATGTGGATCAACGCGCTGGTCCTGCCGATCCTGACCTACGGGGCGCTGGCCTGGGGGCTCGCGAAGATCCCCGACGCGGTGTTCGGCCTGTGGTACATCCCCTTCCCGTTCCAGACGGCCTTCGTCTCGGACTGGCGGGGCGTGATCCTCGCGATCGTGCTGATCGTCATCAGTGCGATCGTCTGGTACCCCTTCTTCCGGGCGCAGGACCGCCAGCTCCTGCGCGACGAGCACGACGAGAGCGACGCCGGGACGGCCGTCGCAGGAGGTGCGGCATGAGCGAGTCGGCACACGAGACGAGCGAGGAGCTCGAGCAGATCGCCCTGCGGGCGATGGCGATCATCCTCCCGTGCGGAGAGGCCCGTACCAAGATCCGCGGTGCCCTCGACCGGGCCCATCAGGGCGACGAGACGGGTGCCCTCGAGCTGCTCGACGCGGCGCGCGAGAAGCTCAAGGAGGGGCATCAGGCCCAGACCGACATCGTCCAGGGCGAGGCCGCCGGTGAGCAGCAGCGCTACTCGGTGCTGTTCACCCACGCCCAGGACATCCTCATGACCGCCATGAGCGAGGAGTCCCTCGCCCGCCAGCTCGTCGGCTACGCGGCCGCGACCGAGCGGCGCCTGGCCGCGCTCGAGACCCGGGCGGGCATCCAGAACGAGGAGGAGAACCGATGACCGCCTTCCCCGACGGATTCCAGTGGGGCGGCGCCGTCGCCGCCAACCAGATCGAGGGCGCATGGCAGGCCGACGGGCGCGGCCCGTCGCAGTCCGACATCAAGCGCTTCGAGCCCGACGCGGACCCGCTCGCGATCCAGACGGCCGTGACGGCCCAGGCGATCCGCGCGGCCCTCGCCGACGACGAGGGCCTGTACCCCAAGCGGTGGGGGATCGACTTCTTCCACACCTACGAGCGGGACGTGGAGCTGTTCGGCGAGATCGGCATGAACGCGTTCCGCACGTCGATCTCGTGGAGCCGCATCTTCCCGCGCGGCGACGAGGAGGAGCCCGACGAGGCCGGGCTCGCGTTCTACGACCGCCTGTTCGCGACCCTGCGCGAGCACGGCATCGCCCCCGTCGTGACGCTCTCGCACTACGAGATGCCGCTGCACCTCGTGCTCGAGCACGACGGGTGGGCGGACCGCCGCGTGCTCGAGATGTGGGAGCGGTACTGCCGCGTCGTGATCGGCCGCTACGCCGGCGTCGTCGACTCGTGGATCGCGTTCAACCAGATCAACTCGGCGCTCCTCGACCCGTTCATCGGGCTCGGGCTGCCCACGCACGACGGCGACCAGCGCCAGCAGCAGTGGGATGCGATCTACCACCAGTGGCTCGCCAACGCGACCGCGATCAGGATCGGGCCCGAGCTCGCGCCCGCCGCGCGCCACGGCTCGATGATCCTCGACGTGTCCGTCGTGCCGCGCACGACCGCTCCCGAGGACAGCCTCGCGCAGATGCTGTACCTGCAGCAGTCGATGTCGTTCTCGGACGTCATGGTGCACGGCGAGGTGCCCGGCAGCGTGCGCCGCTACCTGCACGAGCGCGGGCTGAGCCTCCCCGAGCAGCCGTGCGACGCGGAGCTGCTGCGCGAGAACACGATCGACTTCCTCGCGGTCAGCTACTACTCGAGCGAGGTGGTCTCGGCCGGGGCCACGATGTTCGAGGCCGAGGGCTGGGAGCCTGCGGCGGCATCGGCCCGCAACGACCTGCTCGACCGCACGGACTGGGGCTGGCAGATCGACCCCGTCGGCCTGCGGATCGCCCTCAACCGCTATTGGGACCGGTACCGGCTGCCGATCATGATCGCGGAGAACGGCATCGGGGCGCGTGACGAGCTGCTGCCCGACGGCACCGTCCACGACGACTACCGGATCGACTACCTGCGCCGTCACCTCGAGCAGGTGCGCGAGGCGATCGCCGACGGCGTCGACGTGATCGGCTACCACCCGTGGGCGCCGATCGACATCATCTCCTCGGGCACGAGCGAGATGAAGAAGCGCTACGGGCTCATCCACGTCGAGCAGGAGGACGACGTGAGCGGGCCGGGCACGCGCCGCATCAAGGACTCTGGTCACTGGTACCGCCGGGTGGCGGCGTGCCGGGGGGAGTCGCTCGACTGACGGCGACGCCCGCGGCCGGGGTGTGCGCTCCGGCTGCGGGCGGCTGCTCGGCGCCAGGGTGGGCGTCACTCGCCGGACCTCGGCAACGAAGCCGAGCGAGCACATGTTGTCGACGCTGCACCGAACTCTCTGTCGCCTCGATGGATAGGGATTCTGCGGACGATGCGCGGGGGTCGTCAGTAGCCTGAGGCCGGGAGCGGATCCATCCCCTTTCGCGGGCTCTCCGACGGAGTTTCCTCTGTGATGACCGACCGACGATGAACTGGCGTGCTGAGAACCTCAAGGTTGCCGCCGCGCTGGCCGAAGGGGGATACGACATGCCGCTGATTCTTGGCGACGGCACGCACGATTCCACCCATGGCGGCGTCCTTCTCCGTGAAGCTCTGCGATGGGCCCTGCGACCAACTGCATGATCCTCCTGGGTGTCGCTCAAGCAGCCGGCGCATGCCACGCCCTGACCGCGTCAACAACTGCTCCGCCCCTACTCGCTGCCGTCCTCGCTGTTCCCTTCCCATACAGGGTTGTCCACATTCTTAGAACGCGTGTTCGAGGGGGTTCTCGTGTGTCAGTCCCCCTCGGAAGAATGAGGGGCATGAGGATTCGACGGGATGGTTCGTGGGCCGAGTGGCCGGAGCGTGATGACGACGTCCGGGTCCCAGGTGCGGGTGGTCCCGTCGTGCCGTCGCGAGACGGGAGCGACGTCCCCGGAGTCGGCGAGAGCGGCGTGTCAGCTGTTACCGGGGCTGATGCGCCGGTGCGCGGCTGCGACGCGCTTCCTCAGAGCATTGTGCTCCCTTCGGTCCGCTCCGGCACTGAAGGCGAGGCCGCCGCATCCACTGGGGATGTCCTGTCCCAGGTGCTTGCCCGAGCGGAGGCGCTGGGCCGGGGTGGTGTGGCGCGTGAGGTGGTGGCGTCGGTCCTCGCCGGTGTGCTCGCGGGAGTCGAGGCCCCGGTCGTGATGCGTGACGCGCTGGTCGATACCGAGCCTGGTTCTGTGGCAGAGGCTCTGGGTGTGGTCGGGGTGA
>DAMDHZ010000092.1:0-11783 GCA_032101665.1 Brachybacterium sp.
GCGACGAAACGACGGTCGCGCAGGCTCGGCCAGGCGCGCGGACGGCCGGGCGCGGGGACCACGGTCCCGGTGGGTTCGGAGCGCGGGAGCAGGACCGAGAGGGCGAGCGCGACGAGCACGAACAGCGCGGCCCCGCTCGCGGCGACGACGGCGAAGCCGTATCCGAGCAGCAGCGAGCCCAGCACGGGGCCGATCGCGGCGCCTGTCTCCCCCACCACCGTGAGCAGGGCGAACAGGGTGGGGCGGTGGCGATGGCGGGGGGAGGAGACGGGGCGCTGACGCTCGGCCGCGCTCACGAGCGTGCTGAGGGCCGGGGAGAACAGGGCCCCGCCGAGGCCCGTCAACACGGTGCCGGCGATGAACAGGCCGAGCCGCGGGGTCTCGGCGGCCACGCTCACAGCGAGGGAGCCGAAGCCCGCCACGCGCACGGCGCAGCCGGTGAGGATCACGGCGCGCGCGCCGAAGCGGTCGGCGAGGCCGCCACCGAGCAGGAACATGCCCTGCTGGGCGGCGGTGCGGACACCCAGCACGAGGCCGACGGCGGACGCGCCCAGGGCGAACTCGTCGACGAGCACGATCGCGATGAAGGGCACGACGGCGTAGAAGCCGATGTTGAAGACGGCCTGCGCGCCGAGCAGGGGTCCGGGGGCGACGCGCAGGTCGGGGCGGGCGACCGCTGCCGTCATCCTCCCCCCGCTTCCTGGCCGGGGACGGCGTCCGCTCGGGAGGCGGCGGGCAGGCGCGGGATGGAGTCGAGCAGCAGGCGGGTCTCGTCGTGGGTGGGATCGGTGAGCAGACGCGAGGTCGGGCCGCTCTCGACGATGCGGCCGGAGGCCATCACGAGGCCGCGCTCGCACAGCCGGCGGGCCGCGTCCAGGTCGTGGGTGACGAGCACGATCCCGAGACCACGCGTCTCCGAGAGCTCGGCCAGGAGACGCAGCACCTCGTCGCGCAGCGGGAGGTCGAGCCCGCTCACGGGCTCGTCGGCCAGGAGCACGCGCGAGCCGGTCGCGATGGCGCGCGCGATCGCGACCCGCTGGGCCTGACCGCCCGAGATCTCGGCGCGCCGTCGGCGCAGGAACTCCGTTCCCAGATGCACGCGCTCGAGCGCCTCGAGGGCCAAGCGCCGGTGATCGCCCGGGAGGACGAGACGACGCAGCGGGTCGATCACGAGCTGCTCGACCGTCATCCGGGGGTCGAGACTGCCCGCGGGATCCTGGGGCACGTACTGGACGAGCCGCCGGTACCAACGCAGCGTCGAGACCCGACCAGGGCGAACCGGTCGGCCCTCGCACAGCACGGAACCGGCGGTGGGTCGTTCGAGGGCGAGCAGGAGGCGCAGCAGGGTGGTCTTCCCGGAGCCCGAGCGGCCGATGAGCGCGAGACGCTCCCCCGGCGCGAGGCGCAGGTCCACGCCGCGGAGGGCCGTGACGGGCTCGCGCCCCCGGCTGGCCGGGAAGGACTTGGCGAGGGCGGCGCCCTCGAGGACGGCGTCGCTCATCCGGCGAGCACTCCCGCTCGTGTGCTCGCCTCGGCGACGAGCGCACGCGTGACGGCGTGCTGCGGCGCGGCGAGCAGGGCCGTGCGCGGGCGGTCCTCGATGATGCGCCCGCCGTCGATGACGACCACGCGGTCGCACAGGGTGGCGGCCACGGCGAGATCGTGGGTGATGAACAGGATCGCCGTCTCGCGCAGGGCCGGGGACGAGAGGGCGCGCAGCACGGCGGCCTGGCTCACGACGTCGAGCGCCGTGGTGGGCTCGTCGGCGATCACGAGACGCGCGTCGCACGCGAGCGCGAGGGCGATGCAGACCCGCTGGCGCTGGCCGCCGGAGAGCTCGGCCGGGAAGGAGGCCATGATGCGGACGGGATCCTCGAGGCCGACCTCGGCGAGCAGGTGATGCGCCTCTTCGCGGGCGCGCTCGGTGGTGAAGGTGCGGCGCAGCGGCATCAGGAGCTGGGCTCCGACGCGATGGAGCGGGTTCAGGGCATCGGCGCTGTCCTGCTGGACGAGGGCGACGCCCGCGCTCGCGGGGCGGCGCCGATCGACGGGGCGCCCGCCGATCTGGACCGTGCCGTGCATCGTGAGTGCCGGGGACACGGTGCCCGTGATCGCTGAGGTCAGGAGGGACTTGCCGGAACCGGAGCGGCCGATGAGGGCCACCCGTTCACGAGGGGCGAGGTCGAGGTCCACGCCGGCCAGGAGATCGCCGGCGTCACGCGTGGACACTCGGAGGCCCTCCACGTGGACGAGGGGGGAGACGGTCACGTGCTGTCCTGCGCTTCCTGAGGTACCGGACGACGGTCGGGGCGGTGCCAGAGCCGAAGCTAACAGAAATGAGAATCAGTACCAAATAAAGCGGATGCGACTGCCCGCTCGAGAGATGGGGGTCACCCCCGGGTCGGCGGCCGCGATCGGCGAGCCGTGGTCAGCGGGCCTCGCCCTCGCGTCGACGGCTGCTCGTGATGCCGACCGCGACCGCCGAGACCACGATCACGAGCGCCCCGGCTCCGATCTGGGCGATGGCGGGCACGAACATGTCCACGGCGAGCCGTTTCTCGAAGGCGCCCACGAGGGTGCCGAGGATCCGGGCGTTCTCGATCGAGTTCGGCACGAGCGCCGAGACACCCTGGGTCGCGAGCATCAGGGCGACACCCGTGAGCAGCGTCGCGACGCCCAGCACGATGCCGATCGCGCCGCGGCGGGAGGCGATCACGAGCCCGAGCACCACGGCGCCGAGGGAGGCCCAGCCGATCCACGAGGACAGACCGGCGAACGCCGCGATCCGGCCGGGCCACGGGGAGGCGGGGATGGTGACGATCGTCAGGTGCAGCGCGTCGGTGTCGGGGACGTCGATGTCCACGCCGATGGTCTCCCCGATCGGCGCCGCGAGCTCGTCGACGTAGGGATTGAGATCGGCGACCACGGCGCCGCCGTCGGGGTCCATGAGCGTCGCGTGCAGATCGTCCATCGAGTCGCCCCAGATCGTGGCGAAGGCCGTGGACTGGGTCAGCTTCTCCGCCTGGCTCTCGACCGCGGTCTCGAGCGGAGAGCGCAGGAAGCGGGGCACGTCCACCTGGTCGAGCACGCCCTCGACCGCCGCGTCGGCGACGTCCTGCTGGAACTGCTCGTTGCCGCCGAGCGGCTCGGCCACCGCGAGGAATCCGTCGCGGTCGACGATCGTCGACTGGGTCCAGGCGGACGGCGCCCACAGGGCGAGGCCGACGGCGCCGAGCACCACGAGGACGGCGGCGAGCAGGTCACGGGCGAGATTCATGGGGATCACCCTAGCCAGAGGACGCGAGAAGGCCCGCCCCCTCCCGGGGACGGGCCTTCTGTCGGGCGCGAGGCGCGGCTCAGGCCACGCGGACGTAGGTCCAGCTCGCGGACCACATCTTGCGCTCGGTCGTGTCCTTCGCGGAGTTGCCGGCGTCGATGATCGTGCCGTTGCCGGCGTAGATGCCGACGTGACCGGGGGTGTAGACGAGGTCGCCGGGGCGGGCCTCGGACTTCGAGATCACGGTGCCCTGGGCCTTCTGGCCCGAGGCGGAGTGGGGCAGCGAGATGCCGTGCTGGGCGTAGACCCACGAGGTGAAGCCCGAGCAGTCCCAGCCGGAGCGCGAGGAGCCTCCGTAGACGTAGCGGACGCCGATGCCGCTGCGCGCGGTGTCGACGATCGAGCTGCCGGAGGTGGCGGCCGCCGGAGCGTCATCCGAGGACTCCTCCGAGGTCGACTCCGTGCTCGACTTCTTGGAGCTCGACTTCGTGGAGCTGGACGTCGTCGAGCTCGAGTCCTCGTCGGAGCTCTCCGAGCGCGAGGACTTCTTCTGTGACGAGGTGTCCGAGCTGGACGACGTGTCGTCGTCCTCCGCGGCGGAGCGCGAGGTGCCGCGGCTCGCCACGGCGGAGTCCTCGTCCGAGGAGTCGGAGGCCTTCTCGGCCGTCTTCTCGACGGGCTTGGGCTTCTCGACGGGCTTGGCCTTGATGGACAGGTTCGCGGCCGCGGACTCGATGCCCGCGCCGTAGGCGGTGGGCGAGGCGGTGGCGCCCGCGGACGGGATCGCGACGGCGGGAGCCGTCTGCGGGGTGGCGGTCACGCCGGCCGACTCGGCGCCGGCCGGGGCCTGGCCGTCGGCCAGGGCCACGCTGCTGCCACCGACCAGGAGGCCGGCGGTGATCGCGGCGCCCGCCGCGTGGCGACCGATGCGCACGACCGGGGTGACGGGGCGCATGGCGCGGCGGTGAGAGTTGATGCTGCGGTTCGACACGTCTGAATCTCCTGACCCGGGGCGATGCCCCCTCCCGCCTCGAGTTCGCTGGCGTTCCCTCGTCCTCGACCCGGGTGCGGGATGGGATCCCGGGGAGAACGACCGCATCCGCATGCGGCACGGCTAGAACTCTAGGAGCGGAAGACGGTGCTTCCGAGGACGCAGAACGGCTCTGGGAGAGACTTTGACGGTCCCTTTACTCCGGGGTCGCGGGGGCGACGGTGAGCTGACCTGCGACGTCACGCGGCACGATGAGCGCCTCGTGACCGTCGGCCGCGAGACGCAGCTCACCGCCGATGCGCTCGGCCGTCATCCGCGCGCCGGCGACGATGCCATGACGTGCGAGATCGCGCAGGAGGTCGACGTCACTCTGGGCGCGCTCCCCGATCCGGTCCAGCCGGATGGTGATCGAGCCGTCGCCCGTCTCCAGCTCGGTCAGGGTGACGAGATCCTTGACCCCGTCTTTACTCTCGGGTGTGGCCGGGGTCTCCCGCAGCTGCACGCCCAGCTCGTCGAGGCCCGGGATCGGGTTGCCGTAGGGGTCGAGGTACGGGGGCACCACGAGCTCGGCGATGCGCTTCTCGACGTCCTGGCTCATGACGTGCTCCCAGCGGCACGCCTCCTCGTGCACGAGGGCGTAGTCGAGCCCGATCGTGTCCAGGAGGTGGCGCTCGGCCAGGCGGTGCTTGCGCATCACGTCCTTGGCGATCGCGGAACCCTTGGGGGTCAGATGGATGTGACGGTCCTCGTCGAGGTGGAGCAGATCATCGCGCTCCATGCGCGCGACGGTCTGGGAGACCGTGGGGCCCGAGTGGCCCAACCGCTCGGCGATGCGTGCGCGCATCGGGACGATGCTCGCCTCCTCGAGCTCGAACACCGTCTTGAGGTACATCTCGGTGGTGTCGATGAGGTCGCCGCTCACATCTGCTCCTGGTGCTCGAGGGAGGTCTGCCGGCCCCGGCCGGATCGGACGCCCGCCGCGCGGGGACCGATCGATCCCCCTCCGCATGCGAGCGAGGATTTTCTGACGGGGTGTGACGACCATCCTAGCCGCGCGACGCGCCGCCCCGAGGGCGTTCGCGGCGGGTGTGAGCCCGGGGAGGCGACGAGCCCCGGCACGTCGCGCGTGCCGGGGCTCGTGGTCGGGGGTCGAGCGGGAGCTCAGCTCTTGTTCTTGATGATCTCGCGCATCAGGTCGGCGGTCTCGGTGGGCGTCTTGCCCACCTTGACGCCCGCGGCCTCGAGGGCCTCCTTCTTGGCCTGGGCGGTGCCCGCGGAGCCCGAGACGATCGCGCCCGCGTGGCCCATCGTCTTGCCCTCGGGGGCGGTGAAGCCCGCGACGTAGCCGACGACCGGCTTGGTCATGTGCTCGGAGATGTACGCGGCCGCGCGCTCCTCGGCGTCACCGCCGATCTCGCCGATCATGACGACGGCCTCGGTCTCCGGGTCCGCCTCGAAGGCCTCGAGGGCGTCGATGTGGGTGGTGCCGATGACGGGGTCGCCGCCGATGCCGATGCACGTCGTGAAGCCGATGTCGGACAGCTCGTACATCATCTGGTAGGTCAGGGTGCCCGACTTCGAGACCAGTCCCAGCTTGCCGGCGCCCGTGATGTTGGCCGGGATGATGCCGGCGTTGGACTGCCCGGGGCTGATGACGCCCGGGCAGTTCGGGCCGATGATCCGGGTGGTGCCGGAGGCCAGGGCGGCGTTGACGAACTCCGCGGAGTCCTTGACCGGGATGCCCTCGGTGATGACGATGAGCAGTCCGATGCCGGCCTCGATGGCCTCCATCGCGGCGCCCTTGGCGAACTTCGGCGGGACGAAGACGACGGACACGTCGGCGCCCGTCTTCTCCATCGCCTCGGCGACGGTGCCGAACACGGGGACGGAGTGACCGCCCTCGAAGTCGACGTCCGTGCCGGCCTTGCGCGGGTTCACGCCACCGACGACGGCGGTGCCCGAGTCGAGCATGCGCTGGGAGTGCTTCATGCCCTCCGAGCCGGTCATGCCCTGCACGATGACCTTGCTGCTGCTGTCAAGGAAGATCGACATGGTGGGTGGGGCTCACTTTCCGTTCGCGGCCAGCTCGGCGACCTTGGCGGCGCCGCCGTCCATGGTGTCCGCGAGCGTGACGAGGGGATGGTTGGCGTCGGAGAGGATCTGGCGACCCTCCTCGACCTTGTTGCCGTCCAGGCGCACGACGAGCGGCTTGGTGGCGGTGTCGCCGAGCTTGTCGAGCGCTCCCACGATGCCGTTGGCGACCGCATCGCACGCGGTGATGCCGCCGAAGACGTTGACGAACACGGCGCGCACCTGGTCGTCGCCCAGGATCACGTCGAGGCCGTTGGCCATGACCTCCGCGGAGGCGCCGCCGCCGATGTCGAGGAAGTTCGCGGGCTTGACGCCGTGCGCCTCACCGGCGTAGGCGACCACGTCGAGCGTGGA
Source organism: Brachybacterium sp. (assembly GCA_032101665.1). GTDB lineage: Bacteria > Actinomycetota > Actinomycetes > Actinomycetales > Dermabacteraceae > Brachybacterium. The sequence continues at coordinate 6,714 of DAMDHZ010000092.1, forward strand.
CATGACGAGGCCCGCGCCATTGCCGATGATGCCGACCTCGCCGTCGAGCTTGACGTAGTTGAGGTCGAGCGCCTTGGCCTTGGCCTCGAGCGGGTCCTCGGACTGGGCGTCGACGAGCGCCGCGTGGTCCTCGTGGCGGAAGGAGGCGTTGTCGTCGAGGGTGACCTTGCCGTCGAGCGCGACGATGTCGCCCGCGCCGGTCTTGACGAGGGGGTTGACCTCCACGAGGGTCGCGTCCTCGCCCTGGTACACGTCCCACAGCCTCTGCAGCACGGGGACGATGGCCGCGCCGGTCTCCGCGTCGAAGCCCGCGGCCTCGACGATCCGGGTCGCGGTGGGCTCGTCGATCCCGACGTTGGGATCGACGGCGACCCGCGCGAGGGCCTCGGGACGCTCGACGGCGAGCTGCTCGATCTCCATGCCGCCCTCCTTGGAGCACATGGCGAGGTAGTTGCGGTTCGCGCGGTCCAGCAGGAGCGAGAAGTAGTACTCCTCGGCGATGTCGGCGCCAGCGGCGACCATGACGCGGTGGACCGTATGGCCCTTGATGTCCATGCCCAGGATCTCGGCGGCCTTCTGCTCGGCCTCCTCGGGCGACTTCGCGACCTTGACGCCGCCGGCCTTGCCACGACCGCCGGTCTTGACCTGGGCCTTGACGACGACCACGGGGGTGCCGAGCTGCTGGGCGGCCGCCTTGGCGGCTACGGGATCCTCCGCGACGACTCCTCCGAGCACGGGCACGCCGTGCTTCTCGAAGAGGTCGCGGGCCTGGTGTTCGAACAGGTCCACGGGTGATTGTTCCTCTCGATGTCGACAGGGGGCGGCCGATCGCCGTGCGACCGGGGGACCGTCCCTGGTAGAGCAAGCAGGGCAAGCCTAACGTCACGGTGTGCCCGGAGGGCTCGCCCAGGGAGCGGGGTGGCCGCGCGGCTACGATGGGGCGGTGGCTCCCCGATCCCGGTCCTTCACCGGACGGATCCGCGATCAGCTCCTCTTCAGCGTGGTCGCGGTCGTCGTCCTCTTCATCGCGCTGCGCCTGCTGGGCGTGCGGTCCACCGTCCCGAGCCTCTTCCTGTCGGTGCTGCTGACGCTCGCGCTGAACGTCGGACTCTCGTACTGGGGTGAGGCGCGGGCCCGCAGCGCGCGGCGCCGATCCGCGACCCGGCCGACCCGCGGCACGACCCGCCATACCGGGGGCGGGGACATCCGCTGGCGCGACGAGGACCGCTGAGGGCGAGCAGACGAGGAGCCGGGATGGCCGACTGGAGGACCTACGCGAAGGCGGCGGGCAACACCGCCCGCAAGCAGGGTGCCGCGGCGCGATCGAGCGCCTCGGTCTACTCGCGCGCCGCGCGCAGCACCGTCCAGCGCCAGGCGCCCGAGGCGCAGCGCGCGATCCGGCGCTCGCGTGACGGGGCGCGTCGCACCGCGGCCGCCTACACCGTCGTTGCGGGTCGCCGCGCGCGCCGCGCGCGGCTGGGCCAGCGGCTCACGAACGCGTTCCGCGACGCCGTGCTCGTCGGCGCCTCGCTCGGCGCCATCTGGTTCGTCATCACCCGCACGGGTGTGCAGATCCCCTTCGCCGCGGTCGCCGCGGTGATCCTCGTGCTCATGGTCGTGCGCTTCGGCTACGCGCTGCTGGCCCGCACCGACACGACCGTCGACGAGGACAACGACCTCGACGGCGGCTTCGGCGAGCGGTGGGATCGCGAGGACGACGAGGGCGAGCGCGAGTTCGACCCGCGCGACGGACGCCACGAGGGCGATGCCGTCCGGGCCGAAGAGGCCGCGCCGCGGTCGAGGGGGCGGCGCCGGCGCTGATCGCGCGTCGATCCTCACTCCGCGGGGCCACCGCGTGAGGACTCTCACCGGTCTACGCCACGGCCGTCGCTCCTACGGTGGGAGCATGCCGTCCCTCTCCCCCGCACAGTCCTCGGATCCCGCGCACTCCTTGGATCCACTGTCGCGCAGCGCGTGGCATCGACGCGCATCCCGCCCGGTGCTGGGATGGATGCTCGCGCTCATCGTGCTCGCGCTCGTGCACCGCTGGGTGCCGCAAGCGCGCTGGCTGCTCGTGCACATGGTGACCCTCGGACTGTTGACCACATCGGTCATGATCTGGGCTCAGCACTTCGCCGACGCGCTCCTGCGGACGCGCGCGGACGAGGCCGCGCGTCGTCGGCAGGTGATGCGGATCCGCGCGCTGACCCTCGCGATCATCGTGACCTGCCTGGGCATGCTGCTTGCCGTGCCGGTGGTCACGACCGTCGGGGCCGCGGGCGTCGCGGCCACGATGATCTGGTTCGCCGCGAGCCTCGCACGGCAGCTGCGCACGGCGCTGCCCGCCCGCTTCTCCCGTGTGGTCACGGGGTATGCCCTCGCGGCGTCCATGCTCGGCCTCGGCGCGGGTTTCGGGGCGGCGCTCGCGTTCAGTCCCCCGCCTTTGTGGCAGGGGCGGCTGCTGCTCGCGCATCAGGCGGCGAACCTGCTCGGCTTCGTGGGCACGACGGCCCTGCTCACCCTCGTCACGCTCGGCCCGACGGTGCTGCGCGTGCCGATGCCGTCGTTGCTCGAGAGCTCGGTGCGCCGCACCGTCGTCGGCACACCGTGCGCGACGGCGGTGACGATCGCGGGAGCGCTCCTGGGATGGCCCGTCCTCGCCGCGGTGGGGGTGGCCGCCTACACCGCGCTCGTCGTCGTGGTGGTCGTCGGGCTGATCCGGGGAGCCCGCACGGCCCGCTGGGGCTCGCTGCCGCTCTTCCCGCCGCTGTCGATGGGGGCGGCGCTCGCGTGGCTGACGGGGACGCTCGTCGTCACCGTGGGCATGCTGGTGTCCGCGCAGGTGGGACAGCTCGGGCCGTGGGGCCCGGTCGGGGTGGGCGGTGAGCTCGTAGAGGTCGACCTGCAGGGGCTCACGGTGCCGTTCGTCGGGGGCTTCGGGCTCCAGCTGCTGCTCGGCGCGATGAGCTTCCTCATGCCCACGGTGATGGGAGGCGGTCCCCGTGCGCTGCGGGCCGGTCTGGCCGAGCTCTCGCGCGGGGCAACCCTGCGCGTGGTGCTCTACAACCTCGCGCTCGTGATCTACCTGCTCGCGGAGGGATCGTGGACCCGCGTGCTCGCCTCGGTCACCGCCGCGGCGGTGCTCGCCGCGTTCGTGCCGCTCATGGTGCGGGCGGTCGTCGCGAGCGTGCGCGTCCGGCGGGGCCGGGACGCCGGTGCCGCCCCCGCCCTCGCGATCGGTGGGGCCGAGGCGGGTGGGAGCACATCGACGAAGGCGCCGTCCGATGCACCGGTGCGAGGTGCGCGGGATCGGGCCGCACACCACGGCGCGGCGGACGGCTCTGAGGGCGGCACCCGAGTCGGTCGCCGCGGTGTCGGCGCGGGAGCGGCGCTCGGCCTCGCGGGAGCGCTCGGTGTGCTGGCCGCCGGGCAGGCGCTCGATCGGGGTGGCGCGAACGGTGGACGATCCTCGACCGCCGGGTCCTCGGGCACCGGGGCGGTCGCTCCCTCCGGCCGTACCGTGCGTGCCGCCATCTCGGCGCGCGACATGCGGTTCACGCCCGACCACGTGACGGCAGGCCGTGGCGACCGGGTGGTCCTGGCGGTGAGCAACGATGATCCGACGACGCCACACGATCTCCTGCTCGCGTCCGGGGAGACCACGGGGCGGATCGCCCCGGGCGCGAGCGCGGACCTGATCGTCGAGGTCGCCGACGTGAGCGTGGACGGCTGGTGCACGATCGTGGGCCATCGCGGGATGGGGATGGTCTTCACCCTCGACGTCGAGGGGACGGAGGCAGGAGCGGGGGCCGCGGAGTCGGCGTCCGCAGGGTCGGCCGATGCGGGTCCGGACGCCGTGTCCGTCGATCTGACCCAGCCGCCCTCGAAGTCTTTCGTGACCCGGGACCCGGCAGTCCCGCACGAGCCGACGGGGGAGATCACGTTCACGGTGCAGGAAACCGTACAGGAGGTGGCGCCCGGGCACTCGATCCGTGCGATGACCTACAACGGCCGGGTGATGGGACCGGTGCTGCGGGGCGAGCTCGGCCGAGGTCTCACCGTGCACCTCGGGAACACCGGCACGATGGGGCACTCGCTCGACCTCCATGCGGGAACGGTGTCGCCCGATGCGGTGATGCGCACGATCGCCCCCGGTGAGTCCCTCGACTACGCGATCACGACCGGCCACGCGGGCATGTGGCTCTATCACTGCTCGACGATGCCGATGTCGGCGCATCTGGCCTCGGGCATGTTCGGGGCCGTGATCGTGCCGCCGGCCGGGCTCGGGACGGTGGATCACGAGTGGGTGATCGTCCAGTCCGAGGGGTACCTCGGGGCGGACGGTGAGGAGATCGATGCCGACAAGCTCGCGGCCGAGCGGCCTGACGTGATCCTGTGGAACGGGCACGCGAATCAGTACGTGCACGATCCCCTGCGGGCGCGGCGGGGTGAGCGGGCGCGGATCTGGGTGATGTCGGCGGGACCGAGCCGCTCGCTGAGCTTCCACGTGGTGGGCGGCGTCTTCGACACCGTCTTCAAGGAGGGCGCGTATCTGTTGCGCGCCGACGAGGCGACCGGTGGGGGTTCGCAGGCGCTCGATCTGGGGCCGGCCCAGGGCGGCTTCGTCGAGCTCACGTTCTCCGAGAGCGGGACCTACACGGCCGTGAGCCACGCCTTCGTCGACATGGAACGGGGCGCGCGAGCGCTCATCGTCGTCGAGGAGTGAACTCTGGAGCCGCGGGGCAGATACGTGCGGATTCGGGTGGACGACGGAAATCCAAGGACGGGTTGGCGCCGGACGGCACACTGAATGGCTCACAGGCTCACAGGGATTGTTCCTGACCCCTGATGCCCGGCGCCAGATTCCAACGTTCGGGCGGAACGAGGAACCGGGGCACGTGGAACGAGACGCCGGGCGCGGAGGCTCTATGGACCGGCCGATGGGGTGGGCTCTGTGCCGGGGCCGTCCTCGGCGTCGGATGCGGCTGGCGGTCCGTCGTCGGAGTCCGCGGCGTCCTGAGACGTGGTGGCGTCGCGGGGTCCGAGGGGTGGGAGGTGGCAGGTCGTCCT
>DAMDHZ010000093.1:0-11686 GCA_032101665.1 Brachybacterium sp.
GTTCCCGCCACCTCCGAGCGGAGCACCGCGGACTCCGCGGACCGCAGCTCCCTGCTGTCGGTGCGCGACCTGTCCGTCACCTTCCCGTCCGAGGCCGGCCTGGTCCGGGCCGTCCAGCACCTGTCCTACGACGTGCGCCCGGGCGAGGCCCTCGCGATCGTCGGCGAATCCGGCTCCGGCAAGTCCGTGAGCTCGCTCGCCGTGATGGGGCTGCTGCCGCGCAACGCGACGATCACGGGCGACATCACGTTCCAGGGCCAGGACATGCTCCACAAGTCCGACAAGGAGCTGTCCACGCTGCGCGGCGAGAAGATCTCGATGATCTTCCAGGACCCGCTGTCGGCCCTGACCCCCGTCTACACCGTGGGCGACCAGGTGGCCGAGGTGATCCGGATCCATCACCCCGAGACCTCGACCTCCCGCTCCCAGGCCCGGGCGATCGAGCTGCTCGAGGCCGTCGGCATCCCCGAGCCCCAGCGGCGCGCCAAGCAGTACCCGCACGAGTTCTCGGGCGGCATGCGCCAGCGCGCCATGATCGCGATGGCGATCGCCAACGAGCCCGAGCTGATCATCGCCGACGAGCCCACGACCGCCCTCGACGTCACGATCCAGGCGCAGGTCATGGAGCTGCTCAAGACCGCGCAGGAGATGCTCTCGGCGGCGACGATCCTCATCACCCACGACCTCGGCGTGGTCGCCGGGTTCGCGGATCGCGTGCTCGTGATGCAGAACGCGCTCGAGGTCGAGAACGGCACGGTCGACGACATCTTCTACCGGCCCCGCGAGGCCTACACCCAGCGCCTGCTCGCGGCGGTGCCCCGCATCGACGCGCCGTCCACACCGCCCGAGGACCTCGCGGAGGACCGCTCCGAGCTCCCTGAGCCGCCGGAGGACTCCGCCCTCGGCGCCCGGGAGGTGCTCGCGGCTCCCCTTGACGAGCGGCCCACGGTGCTCGAGATCGAGAACCTGCAGCGCATCTATCCGATCACCAAGGGCGCCGTCGTGCGCCGCAAGGTGGGGGAGCAGCGTGCCGTCGACGGCCTGTCGCTCACCATCCACGAGGGCGAGTGCGTCGCGCTCGTCGGCGAGTCGGGCTGCGGCAAGACCACGACGCTCATGGAGGTCATGCAGCTGCGCAAGCCACAGGGCGGCACCATCCGCGTCACCGGCAAGGACACCGCGAGCCTGAGCCGCGCCGACCGCTCGCGGATGCGCTCGGACGTGACGATCGTGTTCCAGGACCCGATGGCCTCGCTCGACCCACGCATGCCCATCGGCGACATCCTGCGCGAGCCCATGAAGGTCCAGGGCTACTCGCGCGAGCGCATGGACGACCGGGTGGACTGGCTGCTCGAGACCGTGGGCCTGCTGCCCGAGCACGCGATGCGCTTTCCGACGGAGTTCTCGGGCGGCCAGCGCCAGCGCGTGGGCGTGGCCCGGGCGCTCGCGTGCGACCCCAAGCTGATCGTGCTCGACGAGCCCACCTCGGCGCTCGACGTGACGATCCAGGCCGGCGTGCTCACGCTGCTGGCCGATCTCAAGGAACGCCTCGGCGTGAGCTACCTGTTCGTCTCGCACGATCTGTCGGTGGTGCGCCACATCTCCGACCGGATCTGCGTGATGCACCAGGGCAAGATCGTCGAGACCGGGGACACGGCCACCGTGTTCTCGAACCCGCAGCACCCGTACACGCAGGCGCTGCTGTCCGCGGTCCCCATCCCCGATCCGAAGGTCGAGCGATCGCGCCGCCGGATCATCCTGGATCAGAGCTCTCTGGCCTCGCTCGGCGAGTCGGCCTGATCGACCTGTAAGCGTCCTCTCGCCGCCCCTCGGGCGACGGGGCGGCACCCCTGAAAAGTGTCCGAGGAAGTCCCGACGGCACGACCACTGAAGGAGAACACTCATGCGGATCACGCGACGCACCGTCCTCGGCGCCTCGGCGGCCTCGGCCGTCTCCGCCCTCGCTCTGGCGGCGTGCAGCCAGCAGGGCTCGGGCAGCGGCGGCGGCAGCAACGGATCGGACGGCGGCGACGACAACAGCGCCATCGCCTCCGACCAGAACGACATCAACCCCAAGGACCGTGACGAACTGGGCGAGGGCGGCGTGCTCCGCCTCATGAACAACGCCTACCCGGCCAACTGGAACACGCTCCACACCGACGGCAACGAGGTCAACACGGTCCGGATCTCGGAGGCGCTCTCGCCCGGCCTGTACTACTACACGGCTGCCGGTGAGGTGAAGGTCAACGAGCAGATGGCCAAGCGGATCGAGCTCACCTCCGAGGACCCGCAGGTCGTGGAGATCGAGCTCAACGACGGCATGAAGTGGTCGGACGGCACGGCGATCGACTACAAGTCCATCGAGAACGTCTTCACCACCATGAACGGCTCCAAGCCGGACTACATGGTCGCCTCCTCCGAGGGCTACGACAAGGTTGAGAAGGTCGAGCCGGGCGCGAACAACCTGACCGCGAAGATCACCTTCAAGGAGAAGTACGCGGACTGGATGGGTCTCGCCACCATCGCTCCCGACTCGCTCGTGGCGTCGGCCGACGCCTTCAACACGAGTTGGGTCGAGGGCCCGCAGGTCACGGCCGGCCCCTACAAGGTCGACAAGCTCGATCCCACCAACAAGACCGTCTCGGTCGTGCCCGACGAGAACTGGTGGGGCGACAAGCCCTTCCTCAAGCAGGTCATCTGGACCACGATCGAGGACCCGGCGGCCTCGGCCACCTCGTTCCAGGGCGGCCAGCTCGACTCCATCGAGACCACCGTCCCCGCCACCTACTCCGTCGTCAAGGACATGGTCGGCAACGGCGTCTCGCTCCGCAAGGCGGCCGGCCCCGAGTGGACCCACATCACCCTGAACGGCACCGAGGGCCGCCCGCTCGCCGACCAGAAGGTGCGCCAGGCGGTGTTCCATGCGATCAACCGGGAGGACACGTTCCTCGCCGTGAACAAGGCGATGCCCTACCCCAAGGACATGGAGCAGCTCAACAACCACGTCCTCATGACCAACCAGGAGGGCTACAAGGACACCTCGGGCGACTTCGGGAAGTACGACGTCGACGCCGCCAAGAAGCTGCTGCAGGACGCGGGTTACACGATCGACGGCGACACCGCGACCAAGGACGGCACGCCGCTCGAGATCACCTACGTCTACAACGACGGCTCGAAGACCAACGAGGCCGTCGTGCCCGTGGTCCAGGAGAACCTCAAGGCGATCGGCATCACCATGAAGGTCCAGAAGGTGCCGCCGACCGACCTGTTCTCCAAGTACGTGATCCCCGGCGAGTTCGACCTGACCCTGTTCGGCTGGAGCGGCAACCCGTTCCTGTCCTCGGGCGATGCGATCTGGAAGTCGGACGGCGAGCAGAACTTCGGCAAGGTCGGCTCGCCCGACGTCGACAAACTCGTCGACGCGGCCTCGGTCGAGACCGACGAGGCCAAGCGGATCGACGACATCAACGAGTACGACGCCAAGCTGTGGGAGCTCGCGGGCACCCTGCCGCTGTGGCAGTCCTACGACTTCTACGTCCAGAACGACGATCTCGCGAACTTCGGTGCCCCGGGCTTCGCGAACATCGTCGACTGGACCAAGGTCGGCTACGTCAAGGGATCGGACAAGCTCAACGGCTGATCCGGGTCACCCGGCCGCCCGCCGAGCGTCCGGGGCGTCCTAGAGTGAGCGGGGCGGGAGGAGACTCCCGTCCCGTTCCGCATCCCAGGGGAAGCAGCGATCAGCGCGTCGCGATCGCCCCCGCGCCCTCGACCCGCCGAGGAGGCCGCCGTCGTGTCCGATCGTTACACCCGCCAGCTGCGCCTCCCCGGCTTCGGGGCGGAGCAACAGCGGTGCCTGGGCCGTGCCCGGGTCGCGGTGATCGGGGCGGGCGGCCTCGGCTCTCCGGTGCTCGAGTACCTCGCGGCAGCGGGCGTCGGCCGTCAGGAAAACGGCGGGTGGATCACGGTGATCGACCCCGACGTCGTGGACACGTCCAACCTGCACCGCCAGGTGATCCACACGACCGCGGGCGTCGGCATGGCGAAAGCCGAGAGCGCCGCGGCGCGCATGCGGGCGATCAACCCCGAGATCGACGTGCGCCCACACCTCGGCGTGCTCACGGTCGACAGCGCCCTGCCCATCCTCGGCGGGCATGACCTCGTGCTCGACGGCACCGACAACTTCCCCACCCGCTACCTCGCCTCGGACGCATGCGAGCTGCTCGACCTGCCGCTCGTGTGGGGCTCGATCCTCGCCTTCGCGGGGCAGGTCTCCGTGTTCGTCGCCGACGGCGGTCGCGGGGTGACCTACCGCGACGTGCACCCCGCTCCGCCTGGCCCGGGGGAGGTGCCCGACTGCGCCGAGGCCGGTGTGCTCGGGATGCTGTGCGGGGTGATCGGCTCGACGATGGCGCTCGAGGCCGTGAAGGTGCTCGCGCGCATCGGCGAGCCGCTCGTGGGCCGCATCGCCCTGTTCGACGCGCTCACGATGCACTGGGCCGAGCTCCCGGTCGCGCGCGACCCGGAGCGCGCGCCGGTCACGGGCCTCGAGGACCTCACCCTCACGTGCGGCCTGCCCGGCGCGCGTCTGCCGGCCCCCGCACCGTCGGGCGAGTCGCGCCCGAGCGGCTCCGGGAAGCTGGACGAGGCCGGGGTGAGCGGTGCCGGGTCCGATGGTGCGGGACCGGACGTCACGGCACGGGCGTCGGGGACCCCAGCGCGGGAGCCGGGCCATGTCGTGGCCGCCGAGCTTCCGGCTCTTCTGGCCGCGGGACGGCGCCTGCTCGACATCCGTGAGGACCACGAGGTGGCCGACGGCATGCTCGCCGGGGCCGAGCACGTTCCCGCGGGAACGTTACTGCAGGAGGTGGCAGGCGCAGGAGAGCTGGGCGGTGCCGTCCTCTACTGCGCGGCAGGCAGGCGGTCGGAGGCGGCGCAGGCCGCGCTGCGTGCGCGCGGCATCGAGGTGCTCTCCCTCGACGGCGGCTTCGCGGCGGCCTGCGCGGCACAGGTGCCGGTGGTCCTCCCCGAGCGCTGACCGTCGCGTCAGCCGCCGGCGAAGGGCGGCAGCACGTCGAGTCGATCGCCCGGGAAGACCCGGCGGTCGTGATCGCGGCACGCGACGGCGTTGACGAGCACGCTCGACCGGCCGAGCACGCGTGCGCCGTCGGCATCGGTGCGCGCGGACAGCGCGGTGATCACCTCGGCGACCGTCCGTCCCGGGGCCTCGGTGAGGTCCGTGCCGAGCGCCGCCGCGGCGGCCGCGAACAGGCGCACCTCGATCAGCGGGACCGGTTGCGGCTCGTCGGTACGGCCGGCGTCCGCGGACGGCGGCGACGTGGGCTCGGATGCGGCGGCATCGGGGCCCTCGTGCTCCAGGGAGTCGGTGTCGGCCATGCGGTCATCCTCCGATCGCGCTCATGGGACGCTCGGGCTGGCTGAAGCCGGCACGGTTCATGCCGTGCCCCGCCGCCTTGCCCCAGTGGGCGGCGCGCCAGATGTCGGCGATGTCGTCGTCGGAGGCTCCCGTGCGCAGCGCCCCGCGCAGGTCGGTCTCCTCGTGGGCGAACAGGCACGTGCGCACCCGCCCCTCGGCGGTGAGCCGGGTCCGACGGCAGTCCGCGCAGAACGGCTCGGTGACCGAGGCGATCGTGCCCACCCGGCCCAGGTGCGCGCCCGTCACCCGATCGGCGACGTCGAAGAGCTCGGCAGGCGCTCCCGCGCGCTCGACGGAGGCGGGTGTGAGCACGTACCGGTCCGCGAGGGCCTCGCGCATCTGCGCGGCCGTGACCATACGGGTCCGGTCCCAGATGTGGTCGGCGTCGAGCGGCATCTGCTCGATGACCCGCAGCTGCAGCTCGCGATCGAGGCACCACGCGAGCAGATCGGGCAGCTCATGGTCGTTGACCCCTGGCAGCAGCACGGCGTTGACCTTGATGGGGTCGAGGCCGGCGGCGCGCGCCCCGTCGATGCCCTCGAGCACACGATGCAGGAGCGGGCGCCGGCTCATCCGTTCGAACGTCTCGGAGACCACGGTGTCCAGCGAGACGTTGATGCGGTCGAGCCCCGCTTCCCGCAGCCGGGCCGCGCGCACCTCGAGACCGATCGCGTTCGTGGTCAAGGAGATGTTCGGCCGCGGCTCGAGCGCCGCGACCCCCGCGATGATCTCGGGCAGGTCGGCGCGGGTGAGCGGCTCGCCGCCCGTGAAGCGGACCTGGTCAACCCCGAACTGCTCGACGCCGATGCGCACGAGCCGCACGATCTCCTCGACCGTGAGCAGCTGCTCGGTGCGGAGAAAGGTGAGACCCGAGGCGGGCATGCAGTAGGTGCAGCGCAGGTTGCAGAAGTCCGTGAGCGAGATGCGCAGATCGGTCGCGGCCCGCCCGAAGCGGTCGATGAGGCCACGCGCGGCGGGCCGGTCCGACACGTCCGGGAGACCGAGCGCGGTCGGATCCGTGCGACGCGGCACGGGCATGCCCAGGGAGACCCGACGCGACGTGCGATGCATACCCATGGCCTGCCTCCTCCCGTTGCCGTGTGACCCGTCCGTCAAGTCTAGGCGGCCGACAGCCGAAGGGGTGCGGGACCCGCGTCACGCTCGGCCGCCGCCGCGCACCATACTGGAGGGATCCCGTCGTCCGACGGCCCCTGCCACCCGGACGACCGCCGTCCCCCGTTCCCGATCCCGCGAGGCCGCCATGTCCGCACCCGCTCCCCGCGTGCCGCTCGTCGAGCACCGTGCCGATGTCCAGGCTCTGCTCGCCCCGCTCCTGCGCACCGAGCGACACCCTCTGCAGGCGGGACTGATCGGGCGGATCGCGGCCGCCGAGCGCCGTGCCCGCGTCGACGTCCCCTCGGCCGACAACTCCCAGATGGACGGCTTCGCGGTCTCCTCGGCCGATCTCCTCCCGGCCGGCAAGGAGACCGCGCTGCCCGTCGGCGCCCCGATCCCGGCCGGCGCTGCGCCGTCGGCCCTCGAGGCGGGCACGGCCCGCCCGATCATGACCGGGGCGCCGCTGCCGGCCGGAGCCGACCTCGTGGTCCCGATCGAGGAGGCCGTCCACGGCGGCTTCGACGCACCGCGCGTGACCCTGCGCCCGCTCGATGTGGTGCCCGGACGGTATGTGCGCGCTCGCGGCTCCGACTGCCGGGCGGGGGACACGGTGCTGCGCGAGGGGGAGGAACTGACGCCCGCGCGCATCGCCCAGCTCGCCTCGGTGGGCATCGGGGACGTCGACCTGGTCGAACCCGTCGCCACGGTCGTGCTGTCCACCGGGAGCGAGGTCACCGACCCCGCGCGTCCTCTCCCCGCGGGCGCCGCTTACGACGCCAACGGGCCCGGTCTCGCGGCTGCGCTCACCGCCGCGGGCGCCGACGTCCTGAGCACCGGCCGCGTGCCCGACGACCCCGACGCCCTGCTCGAGCTCCTCGCCGCGCACGCGCGGGCGGGCGCCCAGCTCGTGGTGACGAGCGGCGGCGTCTCCGCGGGGGCGTACGAGGTGGTCAAGCTCGCCGCGGACCGCCCGGGCGTCGACCTCACCTTCTGCACGGTCGCGATGCAGCCCGGCGGCCCGCAGGGACTGGGGACCGTCACCCTCGACGGGCACCGGTTCGCGTGGCTCGCCTTCCCCGGCAACCCCGTGTCGGCCCTCCTGAGCTGCGAGCTGTTCGCGCGCCCGGCCCTGCACGCTCCCGCCCGCCGACGGCTGCGGCTGCCCGTGCGACTCGAGCAGCCCGAGTCCTCCCCGCCCGCGCTCGAGCAGTACCGTCGGGCCCACGTCCTCGCCTCGGGCGCCGTGCGCCTCGCGGGCGGGCCGTCCTCGCATCTGCTGGGCGCGCTCGCGACCGCCGACGCCCTCGTGGTCGTGCCCGTCGGGACCGACCGCATCGAGGACGGCGACGTGCTCGAGACCATTTTGCTGACCTGAGGAGAACGATGAGCGACCCCGAGCGGACACCCGGCGACCCGGACGACCCGATTCAGGCCGACCTCACCCACGTCCGCGCCGACGGCAGCGCCCACATGGTCGACGTGACCGGCAAGGCGACCACCTCGCGCTCGGCCACGGCGCGCGCCGTGCTGCGGACCCGTCCCGACGTGGTCGCTCGGATCGTCGACGGCGACCTCCCCAAGGGAGAGGCGCTGCCCGTCGCGCGCCTGGCCGGGATCATGGGCGCCAAGCGCACGAGCGACCTCGTGCCGCTGTGCCATCCCCTGCCCCTGACGGGCGTCGAGGTCGACCTCGACGCGCACGACGAGGTCGTCGAGATCCTCGCGCGCGTGCGCACCCGGGGCGTGACGGGCGTCGAGATGGAGGCGCTGACCGCCGTCGCGGTCGCCGCCCTCACGATGTTCGACATGATCAAGGCCGTCGACCACCTCGCGACGATCGAGGCGGTTCAGGTGCTCGCGAAGTCCGGGGGCAAGAGCGGGGACTGGGACCGCGAGCACGCCGGCGGCGCCAAGGGCGCCACGGGGGAGGACGGGCGATGACCACCGCCCGCATCGTGATCGCCTCGACGCGCGCCGCCGCCGGCGAGTACACGGATCGCACCGGTCCCGTGCTGCACGCCTGGCTCGCGGGCCGCGGCCACGACGTGCCCGTCCCCGTCGTGGTCCCCGACGGACCGGCCGTGGGCGCCGCCCTGGCCGAGGCGATCGGCGCGGGCGTCGATCTCGTCATCAGCTCCGGCGGCACCGGCATCAGCCCGTCGGACACCACCCCTGAGCAGACCGCGCCCCTCCTGGACCGAGAGCTGCCGGGCGTCGCCGAGGCGATCCGTCGGCGCGGCGAGGCGGCGACCCCGCTCGCCGTGCTCAGCCGCGGTCTCGCGGGCATCGCCGGACGCAGCATCGTCGTGAACCTGCCCGGCTCTCCGGGCGGCGTGCGGGACGGCATCACCGTGCTCGAGCCGCTCCTGGACCACCTGCTCACCCAGCGCGACGGCGGCGGCCACCCGTGACCACGAGCCCCCGCCCATCCGGGCCCCACCGACCGACCGAGGAGACCATGACCGACCCCGAGTCCCTGCGCGTGCCCGGCGACCCCGCCATGGGGCGCGCTGCCGAACGGATCGCCTACGCCGCTGTGACCACCGACGAGGTGACGAGCATGCGGATGGCCTCCCTCGTGGCCGATCCGCGCTGCGGCGCCGTCGTGACCTTCGACGGCGTCGTGCGGGACCACGACGACGGCAAGGGCGTGCTGCGCCTGGAATACTCCGCCCATCCCACCGCGCAGGACGTGATCGAGGAGGTCGCCCTCGAGATCACCGCCCGCTACGCCGACGTGCTCGTCGCCGTCGCCCATCGGCACGGCCCGCTCACGGTGGGCGAGACCGCGCTCGCGTGCGCCGTCTCGGCGCCCCACCGCAAGCTCGCCTTCGCCGCGTGCGACGACCTCGTGGACACCGTCAAGCGGCGACTGCCGATCTGGAAGCGCCAGGAGTTCACCGACGGCTCCGACGAGTGGGTCGGCGCGCTCGGCTGATCCGCGCACGCGGGGCGCCGTAGCGTGGCGTCATGCGCATCCTCCAGCTGAGCGACACCCACCTGTTCGGCGATCCCGCCGCTCGCCAGTACGACCGCATCGACACCACCGCGGCGCTCGTGGGCGTGCTCGACCGCCTCGCCGACGTCGGCCCCCTCGAGGCGGTGATCCACACGGGCGACGCCTCCGAGGACGGCAGCATCGCGAGCTACCGCGCCCTGCATGATCTGCTCGACCCGTTCGCGCAGGCCCACGGCGCCTTGCTCGCGGTGGCGATGGGCAACCACGACGTGCCCTCGGCCTATGCCGCCGTCGCGGGGGAGGGCGACCACGGCATGCCCTGGCAGGACCGCGTGCACATGACGGCGGGCGGCCTGCGGATCGTGGTGCTCGATTCCTCGGTCCCGCGAGCCGGCTATGGCCACCTCGACGCACCGCAGCTGACCTGGCTGCGAGGGGTGCTCGCCGAGCCGGCCGCGGCCGGGACCGTCCTGGCCGTCCACCATCCGCCGCTCCCGGCGGCGACGCGCCTGATGGCCGCCCTCGACCTCGACGACCTCGACGCCCTCGCGCACGTCCTCACCGGCACCGACGTGCGCCTCGTCGTGTCCGGGCACTACCACCACGAGATGACGGGGAGCTTCGCGGGCGTCCCCGTGCACGTCGTGCCGGGCATCGCCGACGTGGTGGACCCGCTCGCCTCGCCGGTCCGGGCCCGGGCGCTCGCCCTGTCCGGAGCGAGCCTCATCGGGCTCCCGGACGGGCTCGGGGCGCCGCCGCAGGTCAGCGCCGCCATCTGGCCGAGCGCAGGGGACGAGCTCGCCGACCCCGGCCGCCCGGTGTACGACCTCGGACCGGTCGAGATCGACGCGATCGCCGCGGCCGCGGGCCGTCCCGGCTCGGTCTGACCGACCCCTGGACGCACGAACGCCCGGTCCCCTCGGGGCCGGGCGTGGTCGGCAGGCGGGCGCCGCACGGGCGCGCGGGGTCAGCGCACGAGCTGCTGGGGGCTCAGCCCCTGCGTGGTGCGCACGCGGTGGAGCTCGGACAGCTCGCCGCCGGGCAGGGCGGCGCTGGCCGCGCCGGCCTGGCCCGCGCCGCGCAGCACGGCGCTGCGGCGGGCGGCGGTGCGCAGGAAGGCGTCCATGCGGGCGCCTCGGCGATCGGTGTCCACGGTCGTGGTCATGGGAAGGGTCCTCCGTCTCTGGGTGGTGGGGCGTCTCGAGTCGATGGGCGCCGCGCGGCGATTACCTCGCGTGCGTCGTCCTGTCAAACACGTGTCAACACTCGATATTCTGCCCTGTCTCGGGGCCTCCCGCACGGGGAACGGCGCTCGGGGTCACCCGTCTCACACGGACGCCGTGATGTGCGTCGCCCGAGCGCAGCGGGGGGACCGCGCGAGGACCGGATCGCTCCGCTCACGGTGAACGCGGCGCGCCACGGTTAGCACTCACGTTGCACGAGTGCCAGGTCGGTTCTAGAGTGAGCCGTGTTGGCAGTCACAGGGCCCGAGTGCCAGGTGCTGCCGCAAGGACCATGCCGCTCGGCACCGCGACGACGATCGGCAGCCCGGTCCGACCATCCACGAACTCATCGAAGTCCACTGAACATGAAGGAGTGAGCCGCATGTCGGTCTCCATCAAGCCCCTCGAGGATCGCGTCGTCATCAAGCCGACCGAGGCCGAGCAGACCACCGCCTCCGGCCTGGTCATCCCGGACACCGCGAAGGAGAAGCCCCAGGAGGGCGAGGTCGTCGCCGTCGGTGAGGGCCGCTTCGACGACAAGGGCCAGCGGATCCCGCTCGACGTGAAGGTCGGCGACAAGGTCGTCTTCTCCAAGTACGGCGGCACCGAGCTCAAGTACGGCGGCGACGAGTACCTCATCCTGGGCTCGCGCGACATCCTCGCCGTCATCGAGAACTGAGGCTGATACCGCATGGCTAAGGAGATCATCTACGACGAGGACGCGCGTCGCGCCCTCGAGCGCGGTGTCGACAAGCTCGCCGACACCGTCAAGGTGACGCTCGGCCCCAAGGGCCGCAACGTCGTCCTCGACAAGAAGTGGGGCGCCCCCACGATCACCAACGACGGCGTGACCATCGCCCGCGAGATCGAGCTCGAGGACTCCTACGAGAACCTCGGCGCGCAGCTCGCCAAGGAGGTCGCCACCAAGACCAACGACGTCGCCGGTGACGG
>DAMDHZ010000094.1:0-1459 GCA_032101665.1 Brachybacterium sp.
CCACTCGGTGTGCAGGAAGCTCACCCGCTCGACGTCGGGGTGGGCGAGCAGGGCGCCGAGGATCGTGCGCATGCCGAGCGGGGAGGCATCCTCCCCCGTCAGGAACGCCGAGTTACGGGCGACGAGGAAGATCGCGACGATCCCGAGCAGCACGCCGACGAGGATCGAGCCGAGGGCGTCCCACAGGGGGTTGCCCGTGAGCTGGTGCGCCAGGAGGGCCGCCGCGGCGATCACGATGCCGATGAGCGCTGCGGAGTCCTCGGCGAACACGGCGCGCAGCATCGGGTTGGGAGTCAGCCCGAGGTAGCGCAGGGCGCTCACGCGGCTGATGGCGGCACCCCGTCGGGCCTGGCGCACCGACTGCAGGAACGAGAAGCCCTCGAGCACGAAGGAGAGGGCGAGCACGAGGTAGGCCCACGTGTAGGAGACGCCCTCCTCCTCGGGGGCGCCGAGGGACTGGATCCCGTGCCACACCGAGACCGCGGAACCGACGGCGAACAGGCCGATCGCCGCGAACATCGCCCACACGTAGCCGGCGCGCCCGTAGCCGAGCGGATGGCTCGCATCGGGCTCCTTGGCCGCGCGGCGCTCCCCGACCAGCAGGAAGACCTCGTTGCCCGTGTCGGCCCACGAGTGGAACGCCTCGGCGATCATCGACGCGGAGCCGGTGATGATCCCGACGACCGTCTTGGCGATCGCGACCAGGAGGTTGGCACCGAACGCGATGACGACGGTGACCAGGGATCCGTGTCCGCCCTCCTCGGAGAGGCGGGCGTGTTCGGCGGGGCTGCTCATGGGGTGACCTGTCGGGAAAGGGGCGGGGGATGGAGCCGCACGGCGGTGCGGAGCGCTGACCCTCATTCTCGCGCTCGCGGCGCGGTGGGCGGAGCGAGCGTGTCGGGGTCGACCGCGACGAGGCGCACGAGGGCGCCCGGCGGCAGCTGCGCGGCGAGCGGGAGGTCGTCGTCGATGACGACGCCGATCACGGGATACCCGCCGGTCACGGGGCGATCGGCCAGGAACAGCACGGGCTCGCCGGAGGGCGGGACCTGCACGGCGCCGGTGACGACGCCCTCGCTCGCGAGCTCGCCGGCCCGGCGGGGCAGTGACCGGCCGCCCTCCGCGGTGTGCAGGCGCACGCCCACCCGGTCGTTCTGCGCCGAGACCTCCCAGTCCTGTCCGGTGAGCACGGCGAGTCCATCGTCCCCGCACCAGTCCTCGCGTGGTCCGAGCACGAGGCGCAGGACGGTCGTGGCGCCCGGGGCGGGCAGCGGCCGTGCAGGATCGGCCGCATCGGCGACGGCCGCGAGGTGCGCGGTCGGTCCGATCCTCACGGCGGTGCCCGCGGTGAGGGCCGCGGGGCCGAGACCCGAGAGGGTGTCGGCGGAGCGGCTGCCGAGCTCGGCGGGGACGTCGATGCCCCCGCGCAC
Source organism: Brachybacterium sp. (assembly GCA_032101665.1). Taxonomy (GTDB): domain Bacteria; phylum Actinomycetota; class Actinomycetes; order Actinomycetales; family Dermabacteraceae; genus Brachybacterium. The sequence continues at coordinate 1,431 of DAMDHZ010000094.1, forward strand.
GGCGACGTACGTGCGCAGCCCCGCGGTGG
>DAMDHZ010000094.1:1469-11573 GCA_032101665.1 Brachybacterium sp.
GCGGTGGAGGCGCCGAGGTGCAGGGTCTCGGTGTCGTCGAGCCCGACGGGGCGCCCCGCGGGGGCCGGCCGGGTGGTCCCGTCGACCCCGGTGATCGTGCCGGGCGCGCCGGCTCCGGTGAGCGCGAGGACGAGGGGACCACGGGCGCGCAGCACGAGTCCGCCGAGCATGGTCTCGAGCACGGCCGCGGTGGTGGGGTTGCCGACGAGGCGGTTGGCGGTGCGGGCGCTCGGCACGTCCGCCGCGCCGGAGGGTGGGACGCCGAGGTCGGAGGCTCCCGGCCGCCCGAGGTCCTCGATGAGGGTCAGCAGGCCCGGCTCCTCGACGAGCAGGGCGGGGCCCGTCGTCGGCACGGGTGTCCGGTCCGCGGCACGGACGGCGGAGGCCCGGCGGAGGCGGGCGGAGGCTCGCACGGCGCGGAAGCGGACGCGATCCCCCGGGCGCACGAGCGCCGGCGACGGACGGGAGACGTCCCACATCACGGCACGGGTGTGGCCCAGGAGCTGCCAGCCGCCCGGTGAGCTGCGGGGATAGACGGCCGAGAAGCGCCCGGCGACGGCCACGGACCCGGCGGGCACCGCGGTGCGGGGGCTGGCGCGTCGCGGCACGTCGAGGTCCCAGAGCCGCTCCACCTCGCACGCGCAATAGGTGAAGCCGGGGGCGAAGCCGCCAAAAGCGCCGCGCCACGGGGCCGCGGTGTGCATGGCCACGAGCGTGGCCGGCTCCATGCCGAGGGCGTGGGCGAGGTCGGCCAGGTCCTCGCCGTCGTAGACGACGTCGATCTCGACGGTCCTCGGCTCGTGCTGCTCGACGCCCTCGGCGCGCAGCGTGGGGAGGATCCGCACGGCGGCGAGCGCGTCGGCGCGCCGGACGAAGGAGACGAGCACGGTCTCGGCGGCGGCGAGCACCTCCGCCTGCCCGGCGAGCGGGGCGGCGCGCAGGCGGGCGTGGAGCGCGAGCACGTCGTCGAGGTCACGGCACTGGACCAGGAGGGAACGGGGTCCGGCCCGACGGAGCTCGCGCCCGCGCACGATGCTCACGCGAACGCGCGGATCTCGACACCGGCCGCGGTGAGCGCCGCGCGCACGGCGGCGGCCATCGCGACCGCGCCCGGGGAGTCGCCGTGCACGCAGATCGACGCGGCGTCGATGTGGATCTCGGTGCCGTCGTGCGCGAGCAGCGTGCCCTCCGTCGCGAGGCGCACCACCCGCTCGGCCACCACGTGCTCGTCCCGCAGCACCGCGCCGGGGTCGCGACGCGAGACGAGGGTGCCGTCGGGGTGGTAGGCGCGATCGGCGAAGGCCTCGGCGACCGCCCTCAGCCCCGCTTCGCGCGCGAGCTCGAGGGCGGTGGAGCCCGGGAGGAGCAGGAGCGGCAGGTCGCCGCCGAAGCCGCGCACCGCGTCGACCACCGCGCGTGCATGCGCCTCGTGGTGGACGATCGTCGTGTACAGCGCACCGTGCGGCTTGACGTAGCGGATGGTCCCCCCGGCGACACGGGCCACGGCCTCGAGCGCGCCCATCTGGTAAAGGACATCGTCGGCGAGCTCGCGGGGCGAGCAGTCGAGGAAGCGCCGACCGAACCCGGCGAGGTCGCGATAGGCCACGTGGGCGCCGATGGTGACGCCCGCGGCGACGGCCTTGCGGCAAGTCGCGGCCATGGCCGAGGGGTCCCCGGCATGGAAGCCGCACGCGATGCTGGCCGAGGAGACGGAGCGGAACATCGCGGCGTCGTCCCCCATCGTCCAGCTCCCGAACGCCTCTCCCACGTCGCTGTTCAGGTCGATGTGGGCGGGTACTGGCATGACGGTCCTCCGGGTGCAGGGTGTCGGTCCGAGATGGCGGTGAATGACGACCCGATCGTCGGTCTCCGCTCCCTGTGGCCACAGCGGTCCTCGTCGGCGCCGCGGGCTCGAGGCGATGAGACCTCATCCGGTGACGGTCGTACAGGTCGGCGCCGACAGAGATCGCGGCCGTGACCTCCTGTACCAGCCGAGGAAGAGCAGAACGGTCACGGCGATGTCGACGACGTCGCCGCCGTAATACATCAGCTGGGCACCGATCTGAGCGTCACCGACATCGACGCCGTCCGGTGGTACGACATAGAGGTACTTGGCCAAGACGGAGTGGGCGGCGATGAACACGATGAGCACCACCGCGCGCAGGCGCATCGATGCTCGGTGTGGATCGGGGTCTGCGCCGATCATCGACGCAGTGAACAGATAGCCCACCAGGACGACATGTGCGTGCACGATCCCATGGATCAGGGCCGAGGTGTGCATGAGGTGGAAGAGGTCGGTGGTGTAGAGCAGCCACAGCCCTCCCGCATTCAACACGGCGGTGATGACCGGGTGGACGAGCACGCGCACCACCACCGTGCCGAGCAGGCGGCTCAGGGAGCGCGCCGTCGCCACCGGCAGCGCACGCAGAGCCAGGGTCACCGGCGCTCCGAGCACCAGGCACAGGGGCCCGAGCATACCGATCAGCAAGTGCCCGAGCATATGGGCGGTGAAGCTCTCGTGCGCCGTTCTGGCCAGGGGGCCGATGAGCCCGGCCCCCACGAGGAGAATCCCCGCCAGCCACAGCACGCTGCGGTGCCACGGCCACGGGGAGCGATGACGGTTCACCCACAATCCGATCGCATACCCGACGGCGGCCGCGAGCAGAACCAGGGTTGCGAGGCTCTCGAAGACGACCCCACCGAGACCCATCTCCGCGCTGAGCCCGGAGCCATCCTCGTGATGATGATGCATGTCCGCCGCCTCTACCGCGAAATGGGGCGGCTCGGCCGCGTGCGCCAGAGGATGAGGCAACCGATCGCCAGTAGCAACACGGCCACGCTGATCCACGTCAGGTCGTACGGAAGAAGGTCTACCCCGTAGCGGATTTGGTGGATCCGCAGCAGCTTGTGATCGACGACGCCGTCGAAGATCTCGAAGAGTCCCACACCCGCGATCACCGCACCGGTCCAGCGCCTCCAGTGCACCGTCCCGCGTCGACGTACATCGGCAAGGAGAAACAGACCCCAGATGGTGATGAACCAGCCGAAAGCGTGGAAGAACCCGTCCGCGGTGAGGGCGACCCCGGTCGTGGAGAGGTCGTAGAAGTGGTGCCAGTGCAGCAGCAGGTGAAAGATGAAGAGGTCGATCATGGACGCCGCGATACCACATCCGAACAACACTCCGGCGAGGACCGTGCGCCGACGGAGGACTCCCTGCGATGAGTTCGAGACCATGCGGTCCGCCGATCCGTACGGTTGACGTGTCGATGACATGGTCTATTCCTTCACAGTGGCGGCGTGGCTTCTGCGGAGTGGGAGCACCGATGGTTTGCGTGTGCTCCTGCTGCGATGTCGGTCAATGAGACCTCCGGGCGCCGAGAGGGGGCAGCGTTCCGAGAACGAGTGCCTGCGATGTCCCACGATGTGCATCCCACGCTCCCGAGGCCGTAGATCTCTCAAGCTACCCGATGACCGACGCCAGGCAGTGGCCTTCCGCCACCAGCCGTGGTCGATGTCGAGGCGGTGATCAGTCACCTGCTGGGGATCATGGCGCCGGGGCGGATTCGGCCGAGCCCGCGAGGGAGCGCAGCACGGCCTCGATGCCCGCGACACCCGGTGCGGCGGCGATGGCGGCGCCGATCTCAGCGCTCCGAGCGCGATGGGAGGGGTCGGCGAGCACCCGGCGCACGGCGTCGCGCACCTGCTCGGGTCGGGGTCGCTCGGTGCGCAGGTCGATCCCGACGCCGGACCAGCCGACGCGCGCCGTGACCTCGACCTTGTCCTCGGTGCGGCCGGTGACCACGAGCGGCACGCCGTGGGCGAGGGCATGGTGGACGCCGCCGTAGCCGCCGTTGGTGACCATCACGTCGGTGCGCGGCATGAGCCGGGCGTACGGGATGTACGGGGCGATACGCGCGTTTCCGGGCAGGCGCCGCTCGTCGTCGCCCCTCCCGCCCGTGGTGACGACCACCTGGACGGGCTGGTCCGCGAGGCCCTCGAGCGACGGGTCGATGAGCTCGCCCGGGTCGCCGTTGGCGACGGTCCCCTGGGTCACGTGGACGAGCGGGAGCTCGGGATCGAGCTCGTCCCACCACGAGGGCAGCGGCCGGGCCGAGACGGCGCCGTCCAGCAGCGGCCCGACGAAGTGCACGCTCTCGGGCAGATCGCGGCGCGGGTACTCGAACGCGGCCACGGAGAACTGGATCAGGGCGTCGGCACGCGCGGGCCAGTCGAAGAACGAGGAGGGGACGGCTCCGGGCCCGGCGTGCTCGGCGATGAGCCGGCGCGAGAAGCGGTGGACCGGGGCGAACACGACGTGGTCCGTGAGCGCGTAGAGCGCGGCGTTGCGGACGCGGCCCGCGGGACCGGCGAGCGGGGCCATGCCGAGTCCGAACGGGGCGGTGTCGCGGCTGCGGACCCGGAGCGGCACGATGCCGAGGTTCACCACCGGCGGGCGCGGACCACGGCGGGACAGGAGCAGGAGGGCGCCCGCGAACATGCTCTCGGCGAGCACGGCGTCGGTGGGCTCGGCGGCGAGCGCCGCGTCGACATCGGCGAGCTGCACGGGAGCCGGACGCAGGAAGATCTCCTGCAGGTCGTAGCGGATCCCGTCGACACCCGAGCGTCCGGCGCGAGCGGGGAACGCCGCGTCCATGTCGCGGTCGTCGTAGTCGGCGGCGGGTGACAGGGGCAGCCAGCGCGCGCCCGTCGCCTCGACCTCGGCGCGGTAGCGGGTGCCGGTGAGGAAGCGGACGCGATGGCCGCGCTCGACGAGCCCGCGAGCGACCGCGAGCAGGGGCAGGACGTGCCCGTGGACGGGCGTGCAGCAGATCAGCAGAGAAGTCATGGCGGGCTCCGGTCGACTAGTGTTGGATACCGTCATGGAGTATTCGCTACACCACTAGGGTTGTCAATGCCTCGCTCGTACACGTCACCGCTTCGCTCCGCCCAGGCCGCGGAGACCCGACGGCGCATCCTCGCCGCGGCCGCCGAGCTGTTCGGCGCCCGCGGCTACGCGGGCACCTCGATGGCGCAGATCGCCGCCGCCTCGGGCGCCTCGGTCGAGACCGTGAAGGCCAACGGCCCCAAGAGCGCCCTCCTGCTCGGCGCCTTCGACCAGGCGTTCTCGGGAGCCGAGGACGTCGTGCCACTCCACGAGCGCGAGCTCGGTGCGCGGCTGTCCGCGGCGCCGGCGGACCGACTGCTGGCCGGGTACGTGGAGTTCGTCGCGGGCGGCAACGCGCGCATCGCGCGTCTGTGGGCCGCCTTCCAGGGCGCTGCCGCGAGCGATGCGGCGGTCGCCGAGGAGCTCGAGGCGCTGCAGGAGCGGCGGCGCAGCGACTTCGACGCCTCGATCGCGGTCTTCCGCGACCGAGGACTGCTCACCACCAAGGCCGATGACGCCGCGCTCGCCGCGACCCTGTCGTTCCTCGTCTCCCCCGAGGGCTACCTGCAGCTCGTCGTCGAGAGCGGCTGGACGGAGGCGGCCTACCGCACGTGGCTCGCCGAGGTGATCACGCGGGTGATCCTGCAGCCCGAGGACGGAGGCCGATGACGAGTGCAGCAGTCACGACGCCCCCGTGAGCGGCGGGGGCGGCGCGGGATGCCGCGCGCACCCGTGTGCACAATAGTCTTTGCAAATAGTTGTTTGCATTCTAGAGTGCCTGTATGAACCGCACCTCCGTCACTCCCGGTCCCGAGGCCCTCCGCGCCCTGTCCCACCCCGTCCGCCTGCGTCTGCTGGGCCTGCTGCGGATGGACGGTCCCGCGACCGCGACCACGCTCGCCCGTCGCACGAGGCTGAACACGGGCGCCACCTCATATCACCTGCGCAATCTCGCCCGGCACGGCTTCATCGAGGAGGACACCGCCCGCGGCACCGGCCGGGAACGCTGGTGGCGCGCCACGCACCAGAGCACACGCACCGACGCCTCCGCGACCGAGAGCGACCCCGAGGGCGTCGACGTGTTCCAGCAGGCGGTCGCCGTGGTCCATACCGAGCAGCTCCAGCGGGCGATCGACCAGTCGATCGCCCTACCGGCTCCCTGGCGCGAGGCCGGCACCCTGAGCGACTGGTACCTCCGGCTCACTCCCGCACGGGCCGCGGACCTGGTCGCGCAGATCTCCGCGCTCATCGAGGGCATCGAGGAGGACGCGCCCGACACTCCCGGCGCACTGCCCTTCATCGTCGATCTCCATGCGTTCCTCTCCCCCGACGCCCTCCCGGAGGACGACCGGGGATGAGACGCCTCCCGCTCGCCGGCTGGCTCGCCGCCGACGCCGTCTCCATCACCGGCACCCGGGTGTCGGCGCTCGCGATCCCCTGGTTCGTGCTGGCGACCACGGACTCACCCATCCGCACGGGGCTGGTCGCGGCCGCGGAGATGCTCCCGCTCGTGCTCGCCAAGGCGCTGTGCGGGCCCGTCCTCGACCGGTACGGCGCGCGCCCGGTCGCGATCGTGTGCGACGCGGCGTCGGCGCTCGCGATCATGGTCATCCCGGTCCTGCACCAGACCGGGGCGCTCGGCTACCCGGGCCTCGTCGCCCTCGTCGTGCTCGCGGGGGCCCTGCGAGGTCCCGGCGACGCCGCCAAGGCGGCCCTCACGCCACGGGTGGCCGCGGTCGCCCGGGTGCCGCTCGAGCAGGCGACGGGACTGAGCGGTGCGATCGAGCGCGGGTCCTCGATGGCGGGAGCAGCCGTGGCGGGTGTGCTGATCGCCGTCATGGGCGCGGCGGACGCGCTGTGGGTCAACGCGGCGACGTTCGTCCTGTCGGCGCTGATCCTGGCCTCGATGACGCGGGCGCTCGGCCGCGGCGCCACCCCGGCCGCGGACCCTGCGCCGTACCTGGAGCAGCTGCGCGACGGCGGGGCGTTCCTGCGCCATGACCCGGTGCTGCTGGGCATGTCGGTCATGGTCGCGATCACCAATCTGCTCGACATGGCCTGGAGCGCAGTGCTCCTGCCCGTGTGGGGGCGCGAGAGCGGATACGGGGCCGCGGCGGTGGGCACGCTGCTCGCCCTGCTCTCAGGGGCGTCCATGGTGTCCGCGCTGCTCGCGGCGCGCTGGGGTGACCGGATGCCGCGCTTCGTCACCTACCTCGTGTGCTTCCTGATCACGGGCTTCCCCCGCTTCGTCGTGCTCGCCGTGGGAGCGCCGCTGTGGCTGTGCGCCGCGGTGTTCGTCGTGTCGGGGCTGGCGTCGGGGTTCTTGAACCCGATCCTCGGCGCGGTGATCTTCGAGCGCATCCCCGAGCCCCTCATCGGCCGGGTCGCCTCGCTCAACACGGCGCTCGCGTGGTCGCTCATGCCGCTCGGCGGCGTCCTCGGCGGCCTGCTCGCCGGGGCGCTCACGCTGAGCCCCGCGCTGCTCGTGGTCGGCGTCGCCTACCTGCTGGCCACGCTCATGCCGCTCGCGGTGCCGGGTTTCCGCCGGTTCGACGAGCGGCCCCGGACCGCATCCTGCTGAGAGTCCAGGTCGTCGAGACGCCGACCGGACGGTCCAGCGGTGTTCCGTGTGATCGGCGGCTTTGCTACGGTCCCAGAACCGGTCTCGACGACCTCGTGGGCGCGTCGGCTCCTGACAGTCCGCGCCGTCGCGCCTGCTCGGCTTCCGCCGCGTGCCCACGCGACGGGGAAGGAGCGCACCATGGCCACCACTGTCAGCGACTTCATCATCGACCGGCTCATCGCGTGGGATCTCCACCGCTACTTCGGGTATCCCGGTGACGGGATCGGCGGTTTCGACGGCGCCCTCGAACGCGCCGAACGGGCCGGCAAGGACTTCCGCTACATCCGGCCCACGCACGAGGAGATCGCGGCGTTCATGGCGTGCGCCCACGCCAAGTTCACGGGCGAGGTCGGGGTGTGCATCGCCACCTCGGGCCCCGGAGCGATCCATCTCCTGAACGGGTTGTACGACGCGCGGATGGACCATCAGCCGGTGCTGGCCGTCGTGGGACAGCAGGCCCGGGTCTCGATCGGCAGCGACTTCCAGCAGCAGCTGGACCTCGAGCGGATCTTCCAGGACGTCGCGGGGTACGTCGAGACGGTGACCGCGCCGATGCAGGCCCAGCTCGTCGTCGACCGCGCGATCCGGTCGGCCGTCACCGAGCGCGGCCCCGCGGTCGTGATCCTGCCCGCCGACGTCCAGAACGCCGAGATGGAGGAGCCGGTCGCGGAGCACTTCGTGTCCCGGACCGGCATCGGGCATCCGTCGACGCGCCTGCTGCCTCCCCCCGAGGAGCTGCGTCGAGCGGTCGACGTGCTCGATGCGGGACGCAAGATCGCGATGTTCGTCGGCGCCGGCGCGCACGGTGCGACCGACGAGGTCCTCGCCGTGGCCGACCGGCTGGGCGCGGGCATCGTCACCTCCCTGCTGGGCAAGGACGTGGTCCCCGGCGACGTGCCGCACCACACGCAGCAGGCCGGGCTGCTCGGCTCCCGGCCCAGCTACGACATGCTGCAGGACTGCGACACGCTGCTCATGGTCGGCTGCAACTTCCCGTACGGCGAGTTCCTGCCGCCGACGGGACAGGCTCGCGGCGTCCAGATCGACCTGTCCGGACGGAACCTCAGCCTGCGCTACCCCATGGAGGTCAACCTCCTGGGCGACGCGCGGACCACGCTCGCGGCCCTGCTCGAGCAGCTCGCGCCTCACGAGGATCGCAGCTGGCAGGACGGCATCGTCTCGGCGATGCGCACGTGGCGCGAGGTCACCGCGAGCATGGCCGGCGTCGACTCCGACTCCATCAATCCCCGCCACGTCTTCCAGGCGCTCAACGAGCGCCTCCCCGCCACCGCGATCGTGACCGCCGACGCGGGCAGCACGGCCGACTGGTACGGCCAGCACATCACGCTGGGACGCGACATGCGGGGCAGCCTCTCGGGGAGCCTCGCCTCGATGCTCGCCTCGATGCCCTATGCGGTCGCGGCGAAGTTCGCGTTCCCCGACCGTCCTGTCGTGTGCACGATCGGCGACGGCGCCTTCCAGATGCTGGGCATGAACGAGATGCTCACCGTCAAGCGCCACTGGCGGGAGTGGGAGGATCCGCGGTTCATCGTGCTCGTGCTGCACAACAACGACCTGTCCCAGGTGTCGTGGGAGATGCGCGAGGCCGGGGACCCCCGGTACGACACGAGCCAGCTGGTCGAGGACATGGATTACGCGGGCTTCGCGGAGGTGCTGGGCTTGACGGGGATCCGCGTGGAATCCGCCGCCGAGGTCGAGCAGGCGTGGGAGAGGGCGTTCGCCGCCGACCGGCCGGTCGTGCTGGACGTCGTCACCGATCGCGACATCCCGCCGCTGCCTCCCCACATCAGCCTCGAGGAGGCCAAGGGCATGGCCGCGGCCCTGCTCAAGGGCGACCCGGCGGAGCGACGCGTGATCGTCGACTCCGCGCGCAGCATGGCAGCCGAGCTGTTCGCGAAGGCGAAGAGCGCTCTGACGAAGGACGACCCCGCATGAGATCCCTCTGGCACGACACCGTCGACCCCACTCCCACCAGCACGGCGACGTTCACGCCGGGCACGACGTACGACACGGTCGTCGTCGGCGCCGGGGTGACGGGCCTGGCCACCGCGGTCCTGCTCGCGCGCGCGGGCCAGCGGGTCGGCGTGCTCGAGGCCCGCTCCGTGGGCGCCGTCACCACCGGCGGCACCACGGCCAAGCTCTCGCTGCTCCAGGGCACCGTGCTCTCGCAGATCGCCCGACACCAGACCGATACGGTGCTGCGCGCCTACGTCGAGGGCAACCGGGAGGGTCAGGCGTGGCTGTTGCGCTACCTCGACGAGCGGGGCGTGGCCTATCAGCGTCGGAGCGCCATCACCTATGCCACGACCGACGACGGTGCCGAGGCGGTCCGCGCGGAGCTGCGGGCGTGCCGGAACGCGGGGCTAACCGTGGGGGAGACCGAGCAGACCGAGCTGCCGTTCCCCGTCACGGCGGCGATCACCCTCGCCGAGCAGGCGCAGTTCCACCCCCTGGAGGTGCTCCGCGCGCTCGCCGAGGACCTCACGGAGCGCGGCGGCGACCTGATCGAGGGCATCCGCGTGACCGGCGCGACCTCCGGGTCGCCCGTCGCGGTGCACACCGACCATGGAGACGT
>DAMDHZ010000095.1:0-3749 GCA_032101665.1 Brachybacterium sp.
AGCTGGTCCCACACCTCGAGGTAGTTCTGCGGGTGGAAGGTGCGCGGGATGAGGCGGTTGTCGAAGACCTCGCCGCGTGGCTTCATCGAGGCCGACAGCAGCCACAGCAGCGGGTAGGCGAAGACCACGGCTCCCGCGAGCAGGATCACCCAGCGGACCACCTCGCCGAGGCCGCGTCCGCGGAGCGCCGTCGACCGGTGGTGCCGCGGTCGTCGCTCGCGCGGCGCCCGGACGACGGCCGCGGGCTCGGGCGGGGTCGTCGCCGGCGGCGCCTGGGTCGTGGAGGTGGTGGGCAGGGCGTTCGATCCGGGGGCCGACATCACAGGTTCCCGCTCTCGTCGTGGACCAGGCGCCGGCCGATGGTGAGCTGCACGAGCGTGATCAGCATGATGATCACGAACAGCGCCCACGCCATCGCCGCCGCGAGGCCGAAGTTGAACTGCTGGAAGGCCTGCTGGTACAGGTACACCCCGTAGAACAGGCTCGAGTCCGTGGAGGCGCTCTTCCCGTCGCGGTAGAACAGCAGGTAGGCCTGGTCGAACACCTGCAGCGAGGCGATCGTCAGGGTGATGACGATGAAGAACAGGGTCGGCGAGATCATCGGCAGCGTGATCGACCGCAGGCGTCGCAGGGGGCCGGCGCCGTCGAGCGCGGCCGCCTCGTACAGCTCGACGGGCACCGCCTTGAGCGCCGCCAGGATGATGACGGCCGAGCCGGCCACGCCCCACGCGCTCATCACCACGATCGCGGGCTTGACCCACGCGGGGTCGATGAGCCATTGCGGGCCGTCGATCCCGAAGATCCCCAGGAACTGGTTGATCGCGCCCTGGTTGCCGTTGAGCAGGAGGAGGAAGACGGCGGCGGTGGCGACCACGGGCGTCATCTTCGGCAGGTAGTAGATGGTGCGGAACACGCCCGCACCGCGCCGCACGGAGTTCAGGAGCAGGGCGATGAGCAGCGCCACGCACGTCTCGAGGGGCACGGCCATGAGCGCGTAGGTGAACGTGTTGCCGAGCGAGCGCAGGACCCGGGGATCGTCGATCAGGGCGCTGTAGTTGGAGCCGCCGACGAACTGCGCGGTGTCGGTCGCGAGGTCGTAGTTCGTGAACGACAGGCCCAGGCTGTAGGACATCGAGACCACGGTGAAGATCAGGAAGCCGATGATCCAGGGGCTGATGAAGAGGTATCCGGCGAGGGCCTCGCGCCGATGCGCTCGCCGGCGCGAGGGCCGCGTGCCGGCGGCGGTGAGGGCATCTGACGAGGTCACGAGGCGTTTTCCTCCGGAGGTCGGGGGTGGGGCGAGAAGCACTTCTCTGTGTACACCGCTTCTCCGGAGAACTGTACGGCGGTGACAGAGCGGTAGGTAGGAAATCGGCGGACGCCGAACCGACCCCTCCTGGGCCGCGGGCCCGGTCAGCTCGGCACGGCGTCCCGGACGACGGCCGGGAACTCGACCACGGGCACGACCGCCACGTCCGTGAGCTTCCAGTCCAGCTCGGTGAGGCGGCGATGCAGATCCGACAGCTGATCGAGGCTCGGGGCGGCACCGCCGTGAGGGATCACGAACAGCTCGGTGTGGAACACGTGCCCCTGGTCGCGCACGCGCGCGCGGGCCTGGGCCACCCAGTCCTCGCCGAGCGCGAGCTCCTCGACCTCGCTCACGAGGGGGTGCACGCGGCGGTCGTCGTAGGTGCGGGCGCGGACGTCGGTGAGGCCCCGGATCGCGTCGCGCACGTTGCGCACGCCGTCGTGGACGATGCTGATCGACACGATGATCGCGGCCACGGCGTCGGCCCACCACCAGCCGATGCCGATGCCGAGGACGCCGAACACGGTCGCCAGCCCCGACTGCCAGTTGGCCTTGTTCATGTCGGCGTCGGCGTACAGCACCTTGTCGTGCAGCGGCTCGGCATAGCGCATCTTGATGTGGCCCAGGATGATCGGCGGGATCGAGGTGATGACCATGACGGCGACCATGAGCCAGCCCGCCCAGATCGCGTGGCCCCCGGCGATCGTCAGGCCGATCGGGGCGCGCTCGGCGGTCACGAGCTTCATGACCGAGTCCACCGCGAGATAGGTGCCCATCGTGAGCAGGGCGACGGCCGCGACCAGGTGCCCGACCCCCACCGAGCGGTGGTAGCCGTACGGGTGGTCGAGATCGGGATGCTTGCGGATGCGACGGGCGGCGAGGAGGAAGGCCAGGGGCGGCAGGAGCGACAGGGCGTCCTCGAGCCAGGCGGCCTTCATGGCCTGTGACTGTCCGGACAGGGCGGCCACCAGGGCGACCGTGACCACCTGGGTCCCCACGGTCCACCACTCGAGGCGCTTGGCCTTGCCCATCGCCGCGTCCCAGGACATCTCCGCGCCCTTGACGCGGACGGTCGCGCTCACAGCTCCCCCTCCTGCTCGGCGAGATAGCGTTCGAGGGCGACCTGCAGGGCGTTCTCCCCGGACCGTACCGCCATCACGATCTTGTGCTTGGTGCCGTCATCGGTGTGCACCGTGCGGTAGGGGCGGGTCAGCCCGATCTGGTCCTTCCAGGGACTCGTCGAGTCGAGCCCGCCGATGAGCACGTCCAGGTCGCCGTCGTGCAGGGACGGGGCGAGCACCCCCTCGGCACCCACCCGCCAGCTCGGCACGGCGCCGATGGTGGTGCAGAAGCCCCTGATCAGATCCACCTCGCTGCCGGTGACCGAGCCGTCCTCGGCGGCGTCCGTGTACGGCGGGTGGGGCGAGACGCCGATGCGGAGCGTCCCGCCCTCGGCACGGTCGAGCGTGTCCTCCGTGTCCGCGGGGTAGCGCCCGTCACACGCGGCGAGGGCCGGGAGCAGGAGGACGCCGAGGAGGAGGCGTCGGCGCCCGAGGCGGTGGGGAGCGGGAAGCATGTGCACACCGTAATCCCCGCCGACCTGGGCGGCGACCGCGTCCAGCCGAGCGTCTGGCTCTGCGCGGCAGCGCCGCGCCGACTGTCGGACGCCGCCCCTAGGGTGTGACCCATGAAGATCCTGCACACCTCGGACTGGCACCTGGGACGCACCCTGCACGGCGTCGACCTGCACGCTGACCAGGAGCGATTCCAGGACTGGCTGGTCGCGCTGGTGACCGAGCGCGGGGTCGACGCCGTCGTCGTCCCGGGCGACGTCTACGACCGAGCGGTGCCGCCGATCGAGTCCGTCCGTCTGCTCGGACGCACGCTCGCACGTCTCGCCGAGGTCTCCACCGTCATCCTCACGCCTGGCAACCACGACTCCGCGGTGCGCCTCGGCTTCGGCGCCGAGCTCATGCGCGCGGGCGTGCACATCCTGGCCGACACGCCCGGTCTCGACCATCCCGTCACCCTCACCGACGAGCACGGCGAGGTGCTGTTCTTCGGGCTGCCCTATCTCGAGCCCGACATCGTGCGCCACCTCCTCGCCGCCGACGGCGCCGAGCCGCTCGAGCGCTCCCACGAGGCCGTCACACGAGCCGCCCTCGACCGCGTCCGCACGCGCCTGGCCGACCACCCCGACGCCCGCTCGGTCGTGCTCGCGCACACCTTCGTCACGGGCGGGCAGGGCAGCGACTCCGAACGCGACCTGCGCATCGGCGGCGTCGACTCCGTGCCGGGCCGCGTGCTGGGCGGTATCGACTATCTCGCCCTCGGCCACCTGCACGGATGCCAGGACCTGTCAGGTGTCGTCGGCGCCCCCGCCTGGTACTCGGGTTCCCCGCTCGCCTTCTCCTTCTCGGAGAAGGACCAGCGCAAGGCG
>DAMDHZ010000095.1:3759-11137 GCA_032101665.1 Brachybacterium sp.
CCTGCTCGTCGAGCTGGGGGAGCGGGGCGCGGTCGAGGTGGAGAGGATCGCGACGCCCGTCCCGCGCCGCCTCACCGAACTGCGCGGCACCCTCGAGGAGATCCTCGCGCACGCACCCGCGCACGGCGACGACTACGTGCGCGCCATCGTGACCGACCGTGCCCGGCCCGCTCACCTGCAGGAGACGCTGCGGGCCGCCTACGGGCACCTGCTGCTGACCGAGCACCAGCCCGAGGGGCGCGAGACGGCGGCGCTCGCCCCCGTCGTGCGTCAGGGCGCCGACCCGCTCGAGGTGATGGACGACTTCCTCGCCTACGTCGCGGGCGGCGACGTCGAGCCGGCCGAGCACGCCGTCCTCGACGGCGCCTACCGCGAGGTGCGCGCCCGCCAGCAGGACGCCTCCGGGCCGGGGACGCGTGAGGCGGACGGCCGCCGTACGGCACCGCGCTCGCGCCGCACGGTGGCATCGTGAGGCTCCACCACCTGCGATTACGCGGCATCGGACCGTTCCGCGACGAGGTCGCGGTCGACTTCGCGACCCTCGGCGCGAGCGGGCTGTTCCTGCTCGAGGGGCCCACCGGCGCGGGCAAGTCCACGATCCTCGACGCGATCGTCTACGCCCTCTACGGGAGCGTCGCGGGATCCGCCACGAGCCCGGAGCGCATCCGCTCGCAGTTCGCGCCGCCCACCGAGGCGAGCGTCGTGGACCTCGTCTTCGAGACCGGCTCCGGGATCTATCGCGTCCGCCGCGAACCCGGATATGAACGGGCGAAGCTCAAGGGCACGGGTACCACCTGGCAACAGCCGAAGGCGCTCCTGTGGCGGGTGACGTCGCCCGAGGCCGTCGCGCCGCTGCTCGCCGATGCCTCCGGGGCCGGGATCGAGCCGATCGCCACCCGGCTCGACGAGGTGGGCCGCGAGATCGCGCGAGCCATCGGGCTCAGCCGCGAGCAGTTCACCCAGACCGTCCTGCTGCCCCAGGGCGAGTTCGCGCGGTTCCTCCGCGCCCGCACGCAGGACCGACAGGCCGTGCTCACCCGCGTGTTCGGCACCGAGCTGTTCGAGGACATCGAGAAGCAGCTCGAGGCGATGCGGCGCGCGGTGAAGGCCCAGGTGGTCGAGGCGACCACGACGCTGCGGGCGGCCGTCGCCCGGTTCGTCGAGGCCTCGGGTGCCGCGACGGAGCAGGCCGAGACGATGGATGGGGACGCCGAGCAGCTGCGGCTTCCCGAGATCGCCGCGAGCGCCGACGCCCTCCTCCGCCACGTCGAGGAGCACAGCGCGGCCGCGGACGAGAGCGCCCGCCGCGCGACCGTCCTCGAGACCGAGGCCCGAGAGGCGCGGGACGCCGCCCGCGAGCGCCGTCGCCTCCTGGGCCGCCGCTCCGAGCTCGACGCCCTTGCCGCGCGCCTGCAGGAGACCGCCCCGGAGCATGCGAGCATGCAGCGACGGCTGCGCCGCCATGAGGCCGCGACGCCCGTGGCCGCCGCCCTGACCCGGCGTGAGACGGCCCGGCGCCACAGCGCCCAGACCGCGCGGAAACGTGCCGCCGCGATCGAGACCGCGCGGGATGAGGCCGAGGACCTCGCCGCGCTCGCCGAGACGCAGGATGCGCTCACGGCGCTCGCCGAGGCGGCCGGCGAGGAGACCTCCCGGGCGGGAGAGCTCACGGCCCTCGCCGAGCTCGAGGGGAAGCTCCCCGCGCGCACGGAGACGCTCGCCACCCGCCGCGCCGCGCACGAGGACCTGCTCGCGGAGACCGCCGGCGTCCGCGATACCCTCGCGGCCCGGCCGGCCGAGCGCGACGACCTCGTCGCGCGGCTCCGTGCCGCTCAGGAGGGGGCGGAGGATCTCGCCGACGCGCGGGTCGCCCTCGCCGCCGCGGACGACCGCCTGGTCGCCTCGCGCACCGCCGCCGAGCGCGGCGCCGAGGTCGAGCAGGCCGCCGCACGGGCGACCGCGGCGCTCGAGCAGGCCCGGTCCGCGAACAGCGCCGAGCACGACCTGCGCCTGCGACGTACCGCCGGGCTCGCCGCCGAGCTCGCCCTGCAGCTCGAACCCGACGAGGCGTGCCCCGTCTGCGGGGCGACCGAGCACCCGCATCCGGCCGAGACCGCGGCCGACGCCGTGAGCGCCGACGACGTCGCCGCCGCCGAGGAGGCGCGACGCGCTGCCGATGCCACCGCCGCCCGGGAGACCGCCGCGCTCGACGTCGCCCGCAGCCACCATGAGACGGCCCTCGCCCGGTCCGCCGGGCTCGCCGTCGACGGCGCGATCGCCGCCCGCGACGCCGCCCACGAGCGCGTCACCGCGGCGACGGCGCAGGGCCGGACGGCGAGCCGGTTGCAGACGGCCCTCGAGACCCACGACCACGAGACCTCCGCGCAGCGCGAGAGGGTCCAGTCCCTCACGGTCCGCGCCGAGGCCCTCGCCGCCGCCATCGATGCCGAGGCGTCCGTCCTCGCCACCGATGCGGCCCGGGCCGAGCAGGCCCGTGGAGTGCACGCGAGTGTCACCGAGCGCCGCGAGGCGCACCGCCTCCGAGCCCGGACGGCCGGCGCGCTGCGCGAGGCCGTGCTCGCCGCCGACCAGTCCGCCGCCCGGGCCGTCGAGCTCGCTGCCGAGGCCGCCGACGCCCTTGCGGCGGCGAACGCCGCCCTGGCCGGGCGCGACGAGGCCGCCTTCGAGACCGAGGTCGAGGCCCGCTCCGCGGTCCTCGACGAGGACGAGCGGGACCGCTGCACCGCCGTCCTCCGCGACCGCGCGATCGACGAGTCGCGTCTGGCCGATGGTCTCGCCGAGCCCGGCCTCGCCGAGCTCGTGGCCGACACGGGGTCCCGCCGCGAGGCCGAGGAGGCGCTGCAGGGTGCCGAGGCCCGCCTGCAGGACGCTGCGACCGCTGCGAAGGCCGCCCTGTCGGAGGCGGGCCGGCTCGCGGGGGCCTCCCGGCGCACCGTCACGGCGCGCACCGCCCTCGACGCGTCGATCGCGTCCGTCACCGCGGTGCGGGCGAGCGCCGGGACGGTCGTGCGGGTCGCCGACCTCGCGACCGGTGCGTCGTCGGACGGGGAGCGGATCCGCCTGTCGACCTTCGTGCTCATGCGTCGCTTCGAGGACGTGGTCGCCGCCGCGAACGCCCGCCTCGCCCTGCTCTCCGGCGCCGACCTCGAGCTCGTGCGTGACACCGCCGCACGCGGCGCCCAGCGGACGGGTCTGGACCTGCTGGTGATCGACCGTCGCACTGACCAGGCCCGCGTGCCCGAGACGCTCTCCGGCGGGGAGACCTTCTTCGTGTCCCTCGCGCTCGCGCTCGGTCTCGCCGACATCGTGACCGCCGAGGCCGGGGGCGTGCAGATGCAGACCCTCTTCATCGACGAGGGCTTCGGGAGCCTCGACCCCGAACGGCTCGACGCCGTGATCGAGGAGATCGGGCACCTCGCCGACACCGGGCGGACGGTGGGCATCGTCTCGCACGTCGCCGAGCTCAAGACCCGCGTACCCGAGCAGATCCATGTGCGCCGCCGCGACGACCGCACCTCGGAGGTGACCGTGACGGCGTGAGGGGCCGGCCCCGATGCAGCCGGTGGCAGACGGCCGGACCACTCAGACGTCGGGCGGTGCGTCCTTCTGCACCCGGGGGAGGAGGCGCGGCGCCGCGAGTGGCACCGGCGTCGGACGACCTCCGAACCGCCTGTCCGTACGGTGGGAGCCATGACCCATTGGACGTCGCAGACCCTGTACTCCGTGCTCATCGGAGGTGTCGGTTTCCTCGTGCTGCTGATCCCCGCCCTGATCGTCCAGTACCGGCGGTACGGACACCTCAGCGGGCGGCGCCTGCTCGGCACCGCCGCGGCCTGCGTCTACGGCGTGGCCCTCCTCATCTTCACCCTCTTCCCCCTGCCCACGATCGCCGAGGCATGCGGAGGACGCACCGGCGCCAAGCTCCAGGCGATCCCCTTCCACTTCATGGCCGACATCGCCCAGGAGACGCGGGGCCTGTCGTTGCCCGCGGCCATGACCAGCTTCGCGGTCCTGCAGGTCGTCCTCAACGTGGTGCTGTTCGTGCCGCTCGGCCTGCTGCTGCGCCGCTTCGCGGGTCGCTCCCTCGGGGTCTCCGTCCTGATCGGCTTCGCCGTCTCCCTCGCGATCGAGGCGACCCAGTACACGGGGATGTGGGGCATCTATCCGTGCGGCTTCCGCGTCGCCGACGTGGACGACCTCCTCACGAACACGGCCGGCGCGTTCCTGGGGGCGCTCGTGGCGCCCCGCCTGCTCGGCTGGATGCCGCAGGCGCGGGACCTGACCGTGCTCGCGCCGCCGCCCGTGTCCGCGGCACGTCGCCTGCAGGGCATGCTGCTGGACTGGCTGCTGTTCGCGGCCGCGCGCGTGTGCCTCGAGGTCGCGCTCGCGCTCGTGCACGTGCTGCGGGCCTATCCGGACCCGCCTTCGCCCGATGCTCTCGGGCCCGTGGAGATCGCGGCCGTCTCCGCTCTGGCCGCGCTGGTCGTCTTCTACCTCCCGCCGCTTCGGGGCACGGGCGCCTCGCTCGGACAGCGCCTCGTCGGGATCGCCCCGGTCTGGGACGACGCCCGGGGTGCCACGCTCGGCCGTCGGCTCGGACGGACCACGACCGTGGCCGGGGTGTACGCGGCGGGCCAGGTGCTGCCGCCGCTGCTGCGCGCCGTCGGCGTCCCCTTCCTCCCCGGCCTGGTGTCGTTCGGGGCCGGCGTGGTCGTGCTGCTCGCGGTGGCCTGGGCGTTCGTCGGCGACCATCGCGGGCTCTCGGGCGTCGCGAGCGGCGCCCGCATGGCCGACGTGCGGTCGCTCGAGGGGTCGACGGCCCCCGATACGATGGCGACGGCCGGCGCAGCGACTCGTCCGCGTGACCGCACGCATCCCTGACCTGCGCGAGGCCGACCCGTTCCCGACACCCCGGAGGCCCCGTGGACCCCGTCACCGTGGACGTCATCGAGACCGTCGTCGCCGGCATCCTGTTCCTGGTCGGACTGACCGGCATCGTCGTCCCGATCCTGCCCGGCTCGATCACGATCCTCGTCACCATGCTGATCTGGGCGATCGTCGTGGGCGGCGCGAGCTCGTGGATCGCGTTCGCGGTCGTCGCGGTGCTCTCGATCGCGGGGATGACGGCGAGTTACGTGATGACGGGCCGCAAGCTCAAGAAGGCGGACGTCCCCAACTGGCCGATCGTCGTCGGCGTGATCGTCGGTGTGATCGGGATCTTCGTGATCCCGTTCCTGGGCCTGTTCATCGGCTTCGTGGTGGGTCTCTACGGGGCCGAGTGGTATCGCCGCAAGGACCCGCGGCTCGCCTGGGAGTCGTCGTGGCTCGCCATGAAGACCCTCGGCCTCGGCATCGTGGTCGAGCTCGGCCTCGGCTTCTGCTCGACGATCGCCTTCGGGATCGCCGCGACCGTGCACTTCGTGAACCTGTGAACCGGCGGCCCCTTCCCGTGGACGGCCCGCGAGCCGAGGTCCCGCCGATCTCCCGGCGGGACCGCCCGCGGTTCGGGACGCGCGCGCGCCATCGCGAGCTGGGTGCCGCCTTCACCGACCAGGGCGCCGAGTACGACCGCCTCCGGCCGGGCTATCCCGCCGCCGCCCTCGACGCGATCCTCGCCGCCGCCCCCGGAGCCCATGACGCCGTGGACCTCGGTGCCGGCACGGGCAAGCTCTCGTGGGCCCTCGTCGACCGCCGTCTCGCGGTGACCGCGGTCGATCCGAGCGCCGCCATGCTCGCCGCGGCGCGCGAGGCCCGTCCCGGCGTGGACGCGCTGGCCACCGTGGTCGGCACCGCGGAGGCGACGGGTCTCGCCGCGGACACCGCCGACCTGGTGACCGCCGCCCAGGCCTGGCACTGGTTCGACGCGGACGCCGCGTGCCGCGAGATCGCACGGATCCTGCGGCCCGGCGGGGCCCTCGCCCTGGTCTGGAACACACTCGACGTGCAGATCCCGTGGGTGCACCGCTACTCGCGGATCATGCATGCGGGTGACGTGCTCAAGGAGGACTTCGACGCCCCGCCCGCGCCCGGGTTCACGGTGCGGGAGCGCTCGATGCACCGTTGGGAGGACCCGCGCACGACGCACGAGCTGATCGACCTGGCCCGCACCCGCAGCTACGTGATCACGGCGCCTGCCGCGCGTCGTGAGCGTGTGCTCGCTAACCTCGACTGGTACGTGCACGAGTACCTGGGGCATGCGCCCGGCAGCGTCGTGGGCGTCCCCTACCGGACCGACGTGCTGGTTCTCGCGACCGACACGGGGGAGAGGTCGTGACGGGCGTGCCGCCGTGGGGCCCGGACCAGCGCGCGCGTCGATCGAGCGGCCCGACGGGGGAGCCGCCGCGACCCGGTGCACCGTGGCCGGGCCGACCGGTCGCGGTGTCCCGCCACGGTCGGGTGCTGCGCATCGCGGCGGTCGTCCTGGGCGTCCTCGCGATGCTGTGGGCGTGTGCGATGGGCGCGGCGATCATCGAGGTCGCGCATCTGACCTACTGGCTGCCGCCTCCACCGGGGAAGACCGCGGCGATCGAGCGCCAGACCTGGAACCAGAGCACGCTGTTCCTGCTGGTCGGAGCGGGCCTGGCCGTCGTGATCGCTCTCGCCGGCGTGGTGTGGGCGCTCGCGGTGCGCCGACCCGTCTGGCCGGGACTCGTCGCCCCATTCGTGGCCGGCCTCGTCGCGACGGCGAGCCTCCTGGTCGCCGAGGGCATCCCGACGCCCACCTTCTGAGCCGGGCGGGCGCCTGGAGCGCGCTCGCGCGGCCAGGATCGGGCGCCATATGGCCAGCCAGGCCCCGTGAAGGACTCACTCCGCCACAGAGCGCCCGTTGTCGGCAGGGCCCCGCGCACCGTGAGCGGCGCCTCGTGCCGGAGCCCGTAGCGGAGACCGCCGCGCAGGCGTTCAGCCCGCGGCGCCGCCCGCGTCCGAGCCGCCGCCGTCCGACGCGCCGGATCCCGCGTCCGCGATCGACATGTCGCCCACCCGCCAGCGCTCCCCGTCCCACACCATCTTGGCCTGGATCCGCCCACCGATCTCGTCCTGGGCGAGCGGCTCCTTGGCGGGATCATCGATGATCAGCTGCTGCGCCTCCGTGAAGTCGGCGGTGGCCGTCCCGGAGGCCGGGGGCTCGCCGACGCCGTCGAAGCTCGTGCCCGTGACCGTGAACTCGCCGCCCACGCCGTAGCCGCCCTGATCGTGGAGCTGGGTCGCGTTGGCGATGAACTGGACGCACACCTGGCAGTTGGGGTCCACCCCCTGCGTCCACGCGGCGGTGTCGCCCGTGGCCATCATGTAGGCGTACGTGTCGAGCAGGTAGCGCAGGGTGGCCTGCGCCCCCTCCGCCGTCTGCTGGGACATC